>CAXTPM010000089.1:0-10051 GCA_964245865.1 uncultured Fimbriiglobus sp.
GCGGGCGCACGGCGGTGCTGGCGTTCGACGCGCTCCGCCCCGTCATGCAAATGCAAGCCGCCTACCGCGTGACGGCCGCGGGCGGCACGCCGGTGGTCGGGTCGGCGTTCCTCACGGTCCACCCGGCCGGGGCGAAGTGAGCGGGCGGCGCGGAACCGGCTCTAGTTCACGCCCGCCTTCACCTCGGCCGCGGGCCGCGCCTCGAACACGCGCACCTCGGCCTCGCGGCCGTCGCCCTTCGGCACGCCGAGGTACAGCTTGTCGCCGCCCCACGCGCACGTCCGGCTGTTCTTGGGGGTCTCGACTTTAGCCACCACCTTCCAGGCGCCGCCCGAGCGCTCCAGCACCGCCAGCACGCCGTCGGCGCACGAGGCGTACAGGCGCCCGCGCTTGGCGTCGAAGTGCAGGTCGTCGATGCCGCCGGGGATTTCGACGGCGGCGAGTTCCGCGCCGGTGCCGGCGTCGAACTCGACCACCATCGCCTTCTTCGGGCAGCCGACGTACACCCGAGCGTTGGCCGCGTCGTGGGCGATCGGGCTTCCCGCGTCGGACTTCGTGAGCGGGTGCGTGCCGAGCAGCTTGTGGCCCCTGACTTCCACCACCGCCAGGGCGCTCGGCTTGCCGAGCACGACGAAGACTTTGCCGGCCTTCGGGTCGATGCGGAAGCCCTTGACGCCGCCGGGCATTTCGAGCGTCGCTCGAACCGAACCCGCCCGGCCGTCGACGGCGGTGAGGCTCTTGCCGTGGCCGACGTACACGGTCTGGGTGCCGGGGTGGTACTGCACGTTGTCCGCGTCGGCGAGCCTCACGCTGAACGCGGGCGCGTAGTCGCTCTTGCAGTCGAAGGCGTTACAAGTCCCGGCGCCGTTGCCGACGAACACGCGGTCGAGGTCCGGCGCGTAGCAGACGCCCGAAACCTTGCCCTGGCCCGCGATTTGTTTGACCAGCTTGCCGGACTTCAGGTCCACGATGTCGAGGGTGTCGTTGGGCTTGTTGGCCACGAACAGGCGCCCGCCGTCCGGGTCGGCCGCGAGGTGGTCGAGCTACCCCTCGGCGCCCTTGAGCGAAATCGTCGCGGCCGGCACCAGCGGCGCGGCGGGGGTCTGGGCGGTCGCGGCCGGCGCGGCGAAGGCGGCAAGTGCCAGGCAGAGGGCGAGACGGGTCACGGGGGCACCTCGGGGTCGGGGTCGGGACAGAGGGGCGGCTTGGGCGCCGCTGCGGGTGACTGTACGGGGCGGGCGACGGCTGCGGGTGAAGGTTGCGCGAAGTGACCGTTACAAAAGACCACGGCCCCACCCTGAGGAAAGTCTTATCCCCGCCTCACGTCCCGCTCACGCCGGGCCGGTATCATGCCGTCCTTCGCCCGACCCCCCGCCGACTCCGGTCGCGCGACTCCCGGCCGCTACGCCCGGCACAATCGTTAACCTCGCTCCCGCCCCGCGCCGATACCCGTGATACCTCGGACCCGACCGCCGGAGCGCGCCATGCGACGACTCGCCGCTACAGCCGCCGTCTGGCTCGCCGCCGGATGCAACACCGCGCCGCCCGGCGCCGACCGGGGCACGGTGTCGGCCGACCTGACCGCGCGCGTCGGCCAGTCGGTGCCGTGCGAGACGGCGTACAACCGGGTCGTGATGCCGCCGGGGGCGTCGTTCGACGACGGACTCACCGAGGACGAGGCGGTGGCGATCGCCCTCTACAACAACGCGCTCTTCCAGGAAACGCTCGCGGACTTGGGCCTGGCGCGCGGCGACCTCGTGGGCGCGGGGCTGCTCACCAACCCCGAGTTCGTCTACTTCTTCCCCGCGACCGACAAGCCGTACAAGTACCTGTTCGACGTGCCGCTGGAGGCGATCTGGCTGCGGCCGATCCGGGTCCGCGCCGCGGCGCGCGACTCCGAGCGCGCCGGGCACCGCCTCGCCCAAGCCGGCCTCGACCTGATGCGCGACACCCGCCAGGCCTACGCGGATGTGCTCCTGGCGCGGGAGCGGGTGCGGGTGGCGCAGGAGTCGGTGGCGCTGCGCGGGCGCGTGGCCGAACTCGCCGGCAAGCGCCTCGCCGCCGGGGACATCGCGCCCCAGGAGGCCGCGACGGCGCAGATCGACGCGCTCGCCGCCCAACAAGACGCGGCCCGATTGGAGCTGGAATCGCCGATCTTCGAGGAGCGCCTGCGGAACCTGATGGGCACCCCCACGATCCGCGGCACGCTGCCGCTGGACGCCGGGGAGCTGCCGCCCCTCACCACCTTCGACGCCGACGCACTGGCGAGGGAGGCGATGGCGACCCGGCCGGACGCCCTCGCGGCGGCGGTCGCGGTGGCCGGCGCCGAGGCCCGGCTGCGGCTGGCGAAGGTCGGCTGGGTGCGCTTCCTGGGGCTGTTCGACGCGACCAGCGGGCGCAACACCGGGCACGAGTTCAGCCCGGCGTTCCGCGTCACGCTGCCGATCTTCAACCAGAACCAGGGCGTCATCGCGCGGGCCGAGTCTGATCTGGACCGCGCGCGGCGCAACCAGACGACCGTCGCCAACCAAATCGTCCTGGACGTGGAGCGCGGCTACCTACAATACCGGCAAACGTGTGTGGAACTCGAGATGCTGCGCACCAAGGTCCGCCCCGAGGTGCAGTCCGCCATTAAGCGGGCGCAAGTCGCGTACCAGGAGGGCAACGTGCCGTACCTGATCGTGCTCGAAACCACGCGGCAGTTGCTCGACAACTACTTGCGCGAGGCGGTCCTGAACGGCGACCTCCGGCGCTTCTACGCCGAACTCGAGCGCGGCGTCGGCCGGCGACTCGCCCCCCGCACCGCCGCCCCACCCCCGGCCGAACTACCGAAGCCCCCGGCGCCTGACGCCCCGGACGCCGAGAAGCCCGGCGCCAAGCCCGCCCCGAAGAAGGACGCGCCCCAGCCATGATCGCCCTGCAGCGCGCCGCAACGATCCTGCTGACGCTCGCCCTCGCCGCGGCCGTGGGCGCCGGCGCGTGGTGGCTCGCCACCCAACAATCGGCGCCGGCGAAGGCCGACAAGCCGCCGCCGCCCGCGCTCGTGCCGAAGGTGGCCAAGGAGGACGACCTCAACACGGTGACGCTCACCGAGGAGGCCGCGAAGCGCCTGGGGGTCCGCAGCGAGAAAGTGGCGCTGAAGTCCGCCCGGCGCGTGCGGCTCTACGGCGGCGAGGTGGTGCCGATCCCCGGCAAAACCGTCGTGGTGTCCGCCCCCGTGAGCGGTACGCTCAAGGCCGCGCCGGGGACGCCGCAGGCGGGGCAACTCGTCACCGCCGGTCAGAAAATCTTCCAACTGCTGCCGCTCTTGACGCCCGAGGGGCGCGCGTCGATGTCGGCGTCCCTGGTCGAGGCGGACGGGCAGGTGAACAACGCGCGCACGCAGATCGAGGCGGCCGACGTGGCCCTGAAGCGCGCCAAGTCTCTGCTGCGCGAGCAGGCCGGCAGCCGCCGCACGGTGGAGGAAGCGCAGGCGGTGTTCGACCTCGCCACCAAGGCGCTCGAGGCCGCGACCGCGCGGCGCGAGACGTTCTCCAAGATCGTCGGCGACGCGGAGGGCGGCACCGCCGCGCCGCTGCCCATCGACGCGCCCGAGGCCGGCGTGCTGCGCACCGTCTCGGCCCTGCCAGGGCAGACGGTGCCCAGCGGCGCCGCGCTGTTCGAGGTGGTCGATCTGTCGAGCGTGTGGGTGCGGGTGCCGGTGTCGGTCGGCGACTTCGACGCGCTCGACCGCGCCGCGCCCGCGCAGGTCGGGGCGATGGCCGGCAACTCGTCGGCGGCGCGAACCGAGGCCAGGCCCGCTCAGGCGCCGCCGTCGGCCAACCCGCTGGCCGCGACGGTGGACCTGTTCTACGCGCTCCCGAACGCCGAGGGCAAGCTTGTGCCGGGCCAGCGCCTGGGCGTGAGCGTGAGCCTCGCCGGCTCGGCGGAGATGCCCGTCGTCGCCAAGTCCGCGCTCGTGTTCGACATCCACGGCAACAGTTGGGTGTACGAAGAAGTGGGCGCCCGCAAGTTCGCCCG
Organism: uncultured Fimbriiglobus sp.; assembly: GCA_964245865.1. GTDB lineage: Bacteria > Planctomycetota > Planctomycetia > Gemmatales > Gemmataceae > Fimbriiglobus. The sequence continues at coordinate 4,021 of CAXTPM010000089.1, forward strand.
GCGGCGCGTGGCGGTGCCGTACACCCAGGGCAGCGACGCGGTGCTGGCCGGCGGCCCGGCGGCGGGGGCGCTCGTGGTGGTCGAGGGGGCGCAAGAGCTGTTCGGCTCCGAAACGGGCTTCGTGAAGTAACGCCAGGATTCGCCCCCATGCTCAGCAGCCTCATCTCGTCCTCGGTGCGCGGCCGCGTCGTCGTGCTCGCCCTGTGCGCCGCCCTCGTCGGCTACGGCGTCCGCACCGCGCGCAGCGCCAAGATGGACGTGTTCCCCGAGTTCGCGCCGCCGAAGGTCGAGATCCAGACCGAGGCGCCGGGGCTATCCACCGAGGAAGTCGAGAGCCTGATCTCGATCCCGCTGGAGAACGTCCTCAACGGCGTGCCCAAGCTCAAGACCCTGCGCAGCAAATCGGTGCTCGGCCTGTCGTCGGTGGTGCTCCTGTTCGAGCAGGGCACCAACCTGGTGGAAGCGCAAGTCGCGGTGCAGAAGCGCGTGGCGCTCGAAGCGGCCCGCCTCCCCGCCGTGGCCCGGCCACCGGTGATCCTGGAGTCGCTCTCCTCGCTCAGCCGCGTCATGAAGATTGGCGTCAGCTCCAAGACGCAGTCGCAGCGCGAGATGACGGTGCTGGCCCTGTGGACGATCCGCCCCAAGCTCATGTCGGTCCCCGGCGTGGCCAACGTGGCGATCTGGGGCCAGCGCGACCAGCAGTACCAGGTACTCGTGGACCCCGACCGCCTGCGCGCCGAGGGGATCACGCTCGACCAGGTGACGCGAGCCGCGCAGGACGCCACGACGCTCGAGTCCGGCGGCTTCGTGGACTACCCCAACCAGCGCCTCGCGGTGCGGCACCGGGCGACGGTGAGGTCCGCCGCCGACCTCGCGCGCACCGTGGTCGCGTTCCAGGGCGGCGCCCCCACCCGGTTGGGCGACATCGCCGCGGTCGAGATCGGCAGCCCGCCGGCGATCGGGGACGCCATCATCAACGACGGCCCTGGGCTGCTGCTAATCGTGGAAAAGCAGCCCGAGTACAACACGCTCGACGTGACGCGCCGCCTCGAAGCGGCCCTCGTCGAGCTGGCGCCGGGCCTGGGCGCCGTCGAGGTGGACCCGACGATCTTCCGCCCCGCGACGTTCATCGAGCGGGCGCTGGCCAACCTCGCCCGCGCGCTGCTCACCGGGTGCGCCCTGGTGGTCGGCATCCTGGTGGTGTTCCTGTTCGACTGGCGCACCGCGCTGATTAGCCTCACCGCCATCCCGCTGTCGCTGCTCGCGGCGGTGGTGATCCTCTCGGCGCTCGACCTGACGCTGAACACGATGGTGATCGCGGGGCTAGTGATCGCGCTGGGCGAGGTGGTCGATGACGCGATCATCGATGTCGAGAACATCGTCCGCCGCCTGCGGCTGAACCGCGCGGCGGCGGAACCCGCGTCGGCGTTTAAGGTGGTGCTCTCGGCGTCGCTCGAAGTCCGCAGCGCGGTGGTGTACGCCACGACGATCGTGATCCTGGTGTTCCTGCCGATCTTCTTTTTGGACGGCATCGCCGGCTCGTTCTTCCGCCCGCTCGCGCTGGCGTACATCCTCGCCATTCTGGCCTCGCTGCTGGTGGCGCTCACCGTGACGCCCGCGCTCTCCTACATGCTGCTCAGCGGGGCGCGGGGCCGGCACTCCGAGCCGCCGGTGGCGCGGCTCCTGCGCGCGGCCTACTCGCGCGTCCTGCCGGTAGTGCTGCCGCGGCCACTCTTGGCGCTCGCGCTCGTCGCCGCGACGTTCGTGCTGGCCGGCGCCGCCTCGACGCGCTTCGGGCAGGAGTTCTTGCCGGAGTTCCAGGAGACCGACTTCCTGATGCACTTCATCGAGAAGCCGGGCGCGTCGGTCGAGCAGATGAGCCGCATGACGCTGCGGGCGAGCCGCGAGCTGCGCAGCATCGAGGGCGTGCGAAACTTCGGCTCGCACATCGGCCGCGCCGAAGTGGCCGACGAGGTGGTCGGCCCGAACTTCACTGAGCTTTGGATCAGCATCGACCCGGAGGTCGATTACCCCGAGACGCTCGGCAAAATCCAGTCCGCGATGAGCGGCTACCCCGGCATGTTCTGCGACGTGCAGACGTACCTCAAGGAGCGCAGCAAGGAAGTCCTCACCGGCACCAGTGCCAGCATCGTCGTGCGGCTCTTCGGCCCGGACCTCGCGGGGCTGCGGGGCAAGGACTTGGGCACGCTGCGCTCGAAAGCCAAGGAGGTCGAGGCCGCGATGGCCAAGGTCGAGGGGGTGGCGAACCTCAAAGTCGAGCCGCAGGTACTCGTCCCGCAAATCGAGGTGAGCCTGCGGCCCGACGCCGCCGAGCGGTACGGCCTCACGCCGGGGCACGTGCGGCGCGCCACCACGACACTGGTGCGCGGTCTCAAAGTCGGCGAGGTGTACGAGGGGGCCAAGCGCTTCGACGTGGTGGTCTGGGGCGTGCCGGGGTGCCGCTGCGACTTGACGGCGATCCAGGACTTGCCGATGGACACGCCGGCCGGGGTGCAGGTGCGCCTGCGCGACGTGGCCGAGGTGGCGGTGGTGCCGATGCCCAACGAGATCAAGCACGAGGCCGCGAGCCGGCGCCTGGACATCACCTGCGACGCCAAGGGCCGCGACCTGGGCGCCGTGGCATCCGAGGTCGAGCGCGCGGTGCGCTCACTCCCCTACGAGCAGGGCTACCGCCCGGAGTTCCTGGGCGAGTTCGCCGCGCGGCAGGAGTCGAGCCGCCGGCTGATGATCCTCGGGGCGCTGGCACTGGCGGGCGTGGTGGTGGTGATCTACTCCGACTTCGGCTCGTGGCGGCTCACACTCCTGGTGGCGTTCACGCTGCCGTTCGCGCTGGTGGGCGGCGGCGCCGGCGTGCTGCTCACCGGCGGCGTGCTGTCGCTGGGGTCGCTAGTCGGCTTCGTGACGGTGCTCGGCATCGCGGCGCGCAACGGCATCATGCTGGTGAGCCACTACCGCCACCTGGAGGAGGTCGAGGGCGAGCCGTTCGGCCGCACCCTGGTGGAGCGCGGCAGCGGCGAGCGGCTCTCGCCGATCCTGATGACCGCGCTCGCCACGGGCCTGGCACTGCTGCCGCTGGTGCTGAGCGGCCAGAGGCCGGGGCACGAGGTCGAGTACCCCCTGGCGGTGGTCATCCTCGGCGGGCTGGTGACGAGCACGCTCCTGAACCTGTTCGTGCTGCCGCCGGTGTACCTGCGCTTCGGCCGGCGCGGCGGCTCGGAGCGCGCGGCGGGGGCGGAGTGACCCCCGGCCGGGGCGCCGCCTTCAGGGACCGACGCCCCGCCCGGACTCGCCCGGCGTTGAAGCGGGACGGGCGACCGCGCGGCGGAGCCTCCCCGGCGCCCGACACGTTTGAGAGTCAGCGGAACAGGGCGTAGGGCAAAATCTGGTCCGGCACCGGCGGGGTGGCCGGCCCGGCACGGGGCCAGGGTGTACGAGTGGGGGTGGTCGCGCGGTGGTGCGGGTCGGCGTTGTAGCGGCCAGGCGGAGTCGGGGCCAGCGCCGTCAGCATGTGGCCGGGGTAGAGCGTCTGCCGGGCGCGGGTCGCCCCGACGTGCCGCGCGAGCAGCAGCACCAGGAAGCGGTTGAGCGCGTAAACCTGCCCGAAGTGGGCGCCGCGCCGCGCGAGCCGCACGTCGCGCAGGGCGGCGTCGATCCGCGCGCCGAGGCCGGCGCCGCCGGCGAGTTCATCGGCCGCGGCCCGGCAGATCTGCTCGTGCAGCGGGGTCCAGCCACCGGGCGGCGGCGTCGGGGAGCGGCCCGAACGCCCCGGTGCGCGTCACTCCCTCGGCGGGGCCGCACCGGGCCGGGATCAGCGGCGCGTCGCGCTCGACCCGCACGACCCGCACGCCCAGCGGCCGCGCCGCTGATCCCGGCCGCGCCGGCGCCGACGATCAGGAAGGGCGGCGCGGCCGGGGCGGCATCCCACCGGCGCAGGACGTTCTGGGCGAAGACCGCGGCACGAACAACTGGGCGCCGAAAGCACCGGCGCGCCCAGCTTCAGTCGGTACTCCCTAAAACGGAATGGTGCCCCGCCGACTTCGATGAGGAGGACATCATGGAACCGACGGCCGACCGAGTGAAAGTTCTGTTCCATGCGGCCTTCAGTCTCGCCGATGGCTCCGAGCGATCCGCCTTCCTCGACCGCGAGTGCGGCCCCGACGCCGAGTTGCGGCGGCGGGTGGAGGCGCTGCTGGGGGCCGACCCGGCCACGGAGTTCCTGGAGAGGCCGGCCTCCCACGGCCCCCTCGACCGCGGCCTCGTCCTGGCCGGGCGGTACCGCCTCGACGAGCGGCTCGGCCAGGGTGGCATGGGGACCGTCTGGCGGGCCGAGCAGGCCAGCCCGGTGCGGCGGCAGGTGGCGGTGAAGCTGATCCGCCCAGGGTTGGACAGCGCCGCCGTGCTCGCGCGGTTCGCGGCCGAGCGGCAGGCCCTGGCGGTGATGGACCACCCGAACATCGCCAGGGTGTTCGACGCCGGCACCGCCCCCGACGGCCGGCCGTTCTTTGCGATGGAACTCGTCGAGGGGGCGCCGATCACCGCCTACTGCGACGCCAGGCGGCTGACCCCGCAGCAGCGCCTGGCGCTGTTCGTGCCCGTCTGCCGGGCGGTGCAGCACGCGCACCAAAAAGGGGTCATCCACCGCGACCTCAAGCCGTCCAACGTCTTGGTTTGCGAGGTGGACGGCCGGCCGGTGCCGAAGGTGATCGACTTCGGCATCGCCAAGGCCGCCGACGTGACCCTCACCGACGCGGCCTTCGAGACGGGCGCGGGGATGGTGGTCGGCACGCCGGAGTACATGGCCCCGGAGCAGGCCGACCCCGGCCGCGCCGATGTCGATACCCGCGCGGACGTGTACGCCCTCGGGGTGCTGCTGTACGAACTCCTCACCGGGAGCACCCCCGTGGACCGGAAGTCGCTCGGCCGAGCGGCGCTTTTGGAGGTGCTGCGGGTGGTGCGCGAGGTGGACCCGCCCCGGCCGAGCGCCCGGCTCAGCACGAGCGACGCGCTCCCCGGCGTGGCGGCCGTCCGGGGCACCGACCCGAAGGCACTCACCGGACTGCTGCGCTCCGAACTCGACTGGGTGGTGATGAAGGCACTGGAGAAAGACCGGGAGCGGCGGTATGACACCGCCGCCGGGTTCGCCGCCGACGTGGAGCGGTACCTGACGGGCGAGCCGGTACTAGCCGTGCCGCCGAGCCGCGCCTACCGGCTGCGGACGTTCACCCGCCGCAACCGCCCGCAGGTGGTGGGGGCCGCGCTGCTGGTACTCGCCCTGGCGGCGGGGCTACTCGGCACCGGGGCCGGGCTGGCGGAGGCCCGGCGGCAGCGCGACGCGGCCGAGGGCGCCCGCGCGCAGGCCGAGAGGCGGCTAGTTCAGGTGACGGCGGGGAGCGATCTGCTCGGCTCGGTCTTCACCGACCTCGACCCGTACGGGGAGGAAGCCGCAGACCGGAGGCCGCTCCAGGCGGTTCTCGGGGACCGACTCACCGCCGCCGCCGGGCGGCTGTCCGGGGACGCCGTTGCCGACCCGCTGGTGGTGGCCAACCTGCAACTGACCCTCGGCCGGTCGCTCTTCGGGCTGCGGCAGTCGGGCGCCGCCCGGCCGCTGTTCGAGCGGGCGGCGGCGGCGTTCGCGCTGGCCGGCGGGCCGGACCACCCCGACGCCCTGCGGGCGGAATTGGAACTGGCACGCACCGAATTGCAGGCCGGCCGGGTAGCCGAGGGGCTGGCGGTCGCCGGCCGGTTGGTGCCGGCCCTGGAGACGACCTTCGGGGCCGACCACCCGGACGCCCTGCTCGGCACGCTCACCCTGGCCCTACTCCACCGGGACGCCGGCCGGCCCGACCGGGCGGTGCCGCTGCTGGAGCAGACCCTCCGCCGGGCCGAGGGCGCCCTGGGCAACGCCCACCCGCTGACCGCCGACATTCGCGGCAACCTGGCCACCGAGTACGCCACCGCCGGCCAGTTCGACCGGGCCGTTCCGCTGCACGAGCAGACCCTGGCCGCGCGG
>CAXTPM010000089.1:10061-12932 GCA_964245865.1 uncultured Fimbriiglobus sp.
GGCGCGTACGAGCGGGCGATCGCCGCCATTGCACCCGACGCGAACGTGACCGCACGCGCCTGTCCGCTCCTCGTCCCTTTCGTCGAGGAAGGCTGGACCGACCACCCGGCCACCCTGCGCGCTCGGAACCAGTTGGCCGTCGCCCTGCTCAAGGCCGGCCGGCAACCGGCGGGGGTCAAGCTGCTCGAAGAGAACGTGGCCCTGGCCGAGCGCCGGTTCGGGGCCGATAGCCCGGAAGTGGTCGAGAACCGGATCAGTCTGGCGGCTGCATACGGGGACGCGGGCGACCTGGTCCGGGCGGTGGACATGCTGGAGCGGTGCGTGGCAACCGCCGAGACCAAACTCGGGGCGGACCACCCGACCACCCTCACCGCCCGGCACGTCTTGGGGAACTGGTACGGCGAGGCCGGGCGGTACGACCGCGCGCGGGCCGTGCACGAGAAGAACCTGGCGGCGCGGACGGCCAAGCTGGGGGCGGACCACCCGGACACGCTGACTTCGTGCGTCGCCCTCGCCTGGGCGTACAAGATCGCCGGCCGGCCGGCCGACGCCCTGCCGCTGGCCGAGCGGGCGTTCAACTCGACGGCCACCGGCCTCGGGGCCGACCACCCGGACGCCATCGACTCCCGCACCAAGTTGGCCGCAGTGTTCGGCGACCTCGGCCGCCCGGATCGGTCGATCCCCCTGCTCGAGCAGAACTTGGCGATTGCCGAGGCCAAGCTCGGCCCGGACCACCCGACCGCGAACACCTGTCGCACCGCCCTGGCCAACGCTCTCTCGGCGGCCGGCCAGTTCGACCGGGCCGTTGTCCTGCACGAGCGGACCTTGGCGTCGCGGGAGGACTCTGTGGGAGCCGACCACCCGAGTACGCTGATTTCCCGCAACAGTCTGGCCGTCACCCACCTGCGCGCTGGCCGGCCCGACCTCGCGCTGCCGTTATTGCTGAAGACCGTCGAACTCGGCGACGCCAAGCTCGGGGCTGAGCACCCGGACGCGGTCATCAACCGGTCCAACCTGGGCAGCGCCTACCTGCGGGCCGGCCGGCCGGGCCTGGCGATCCCGCACGCCGAGGCGTCCGCTGTCCAGGCCCGCAAGGCGTTCGGCCCAGCCCACCCGAACACCCAAACCATGACCGTCCGCTGGGCGTCGTGCCTGCAAGCCGCCGACCGGACGGCCGACGCCCTGCGCGTGTGGCGGGACTTGGTGGCCGTGACGCGCGCGGCGAACCCGCCCGACCCCGCCGGGGCGGCCGACGCCCTCCTCGGGTACGGCCGGGCGCTAGTGTCGGCCGGCCGGCCCGCTGCCGCCGAGCCGGTGCTGCGCGAGGCGGCGACTTCCTGGGTCGCCGCCGCCCCGGACGGCTGGCAGGGCGCCGACGCCAACTCCCTGCTCGGCGGCTGCCTCGCCAGGCGGGGGGACTACGCCGCCGCCGAGCCGCTGCTGAAAGCGGCCTACGAGCGCCTGGCGGCAACGTCCGACCTGCCGCCCGCCGGCCGCGCGGCGCAAGCAGCCACGGCCGAGCGGCTGGTGCGGCTGTACGCGGCCTGGGGCAAGCCGTCCGAGGCCACCGAGTGGCGGGCCAGGCGGGCCGAACTCCCGCCGGAAGTAGCCCCGATGCCGCGCCGGCTACCCTGACGGCACCTGGGTCGGTCAGGGGGCCGGCGGCTCGCCCTGCATTCGGTCGGCCAGCCACGCCCGGACGTACCGCCACTCCCGCTGGACGGTGCTGACCGACGACCCGAGAACCTCGGCCGTTTCTTCGAGCGTCAGTCCGGCGTAGTAGCGCAGGTGGACTAGCTCCGCCGCGCGCGGGTCGTCGCGCCCCAGTGCTTCGATTGCCTCGTCCACCGCCAGCAGGTCGTCGGCCGGCGGCTCGACCCACGCCACGCCCTCGTCGAGCGGCACCCGCTCCGCTTCGCCGCCCCGCTTGTCGGCCCCCTTCCGCCGGGCCTGCTCGATCAGAATCTCCCGCATCGCCCGCGCGGCCGCCCCGAAGAAGTGCCGCCGGCTCTCCCACGTCGGCTCCCCGGCCCGCGACAGCCGCAGGTACGCCTCGTGGACCAGCGCCGTCGGCTGCAGCGTCTGGCCGGGCGGCAGGTGGCTCATCAGCGCGCGCGCCGCGACGCGCAGCTCGGAGTACACGTCGGCGGCGAGTCGCTCGAACCCCGGCGGGGCGCCGGGGGCGGGGGTGTCGTCGCCCGGATTGCTGTCAGGCATGGAAAACTTTGCCATTTTCTGACCGAGTGCGGCCACCGTTTGCAGATGTCCAGTGTACCACCCCGGCCCCGCAACGCGCAGGCCGTACTTCGAGGACGAGGCGTGTTCAGCTCCTACGGTCGCATCCTCTGGCTCTCGGCGATCGTCCTGGCCGCAGGCGGACGGGCGTCCGGCCAGGTGACGCTGCTCGACACGCTCGGCTCGTTCGGCGCGGGCAACGGCCAGTTCAAGCAGCCGCTCGGTCTGGCCGTCGGCCCGGACGGCCGGCTGTTCGTCGCCGACTCGGCCAACAACCGCGTGCAGGTGTTCGCCCAGGCTCCCACGAGTGTCTCGTTCGCCTACGCCTCGCAGTTCGGCTCGTCGGGCGCGGGCAACGCCCAGTTCAACTTCCCGACCGACGTGGCCGTCGGCCCGACCGGCACGGCCTACGTGGCGGACTTGGCGAACAACCGCGTGCAGTTCTTCGACGCCGCCGGCGCTTACCAGGGCCAGTTCGGCAGTTTCGGGGCCGCGAACGGCCGGTTCGACGGCCCCTCCGGCGTGGCCGTGGCGCCCGACGGCGCCGTCCTGGTCGCCGACGCGGGGAACAACCGGGTTCAGGTGTTCTCGGCAGCCGGCGCGTTCCAGTCGCAGTTCGCCAACGCCGGCCCGGCG
>CAXTPM010000090.1:0-5388 GCA_964245865.1 uncultured Fimbriiglobus sp.
TCGCCTGGTGGCTCGGCGCCGGGCGGCGGCGGACCACCCTGATCGGCGCCGGCCAGACGCTCGAGGGTGCCCTGGCGCTCATCGGCGAGGAGCTGCCGAAGAAGGACCTGGCCGAGGCCAGGGCCAACGGCGAGCGCGACCTGGTTAATCCCGCCGTGGAACGCCCCGGCGTAGTCGGTCGCCGGGCCGACATCGGTCGAGCGGCGGCTGGGGCAGATGAACGTCTTCACCGCCGTCTTGATGGCCGGCAAGTTCATCACGGCGTTTTCGTAGAGGTGGTCGCGGGCCGAAGTGCCGTCGTCCAGGTTGTAGGCGTTCGCGAGGGCCGGCCAGACTTGGTCGTACAGGGCGCTCTGTTCGATGTACGGCAGCATTCTCGTGTAGATCGAAATGCCCTGGCCCGTCCCCTCCACCGGCAGGGCACCGTTGGTGTCATGCAGGTTGTGGAACGCCAGCCCGATCTGCTTCATGTTGTTGGTGCATTGCGTGCGCGCGGCGGCCTCGCGCACCTTCTGCACGGCGGGCAGGAGTAGTCCGATGAGGATGGCGATGATCGCAATCACCACCAGCAGTTCAATCAGCGTGAACGCCCGGCGGGCCGAGGAACGCATAACATCTCCAGACGGGAAAAAAGGTGAGGTCGTCGGGCGCTGGGAGAATCGCCTGACTAATTGAGGAGGGCTTACTAAAGACTACTCATTCCCGCGCCGCATTGCCACCGACAAAGATGAGAAATTTCCGGCTGTGCGGCGCGGGCCGCGCGGCAAATCCCGTCCACCAACCCCACGAACCCCGTGCCACACACTGATCTCTGGCTCTTTTCGTCCGCCGGCGCGATCGCCTTCGGGCGCGGCGCCTTCGCGCAACTCGGCGAACTCGTCGCCGCGCGGCACCCCGGCGCGCGGGTGTTCGTCGTGAGCGACGCCAACCTCGCCAAACTGGGCCGCGTCGGCGACGCCCTGGCGAGCCTGACGCGAGCCGGCTGCGAGGCGGCGGCGTTCGACGGCGTATCGGTCGAGCCGAGTCTCGAAGTGGTCGAAGCCGCCGTCGCGGCCGGCCGGGCGTTCGGCCCCGCGGTGGTGGTCGGCCTCGGCGGCGGCAGCAACCTCGACACGTCCAAACTCGTCGCCGCGAGTCTGGCCCACAACTTGAGTCCGCGCGACTACGCCGGGGACGGCAAACTGACCGGCCCGACGCTGCCCTTGGTGTGCGTGCCGACCACCGCCGGCACCGGGTCGGAAGTGTCGCCGGCGGCGGTCTACACCGACACGACTCTGGGGATGAAGGTGTCGTGCCTCAGCCCGTTCCTGCGCCCGAGCCTTGCGCTGATCGACCCCCTGCTGACCGTCAGTTGCCCGGCGAAAGTGACGGCCGACTCGGGGATCGACGCGCTGGCGCATGCCGTCGAGGCCTTCACCGCCGCGACTTCCGAGGAGTTCCAGCGGCGCGGCGGCGGGCCGAGCGTCTACCAGGGGAAGAACCCGATGGCCGACCTGTGCGCCGGCGAGTGCGTCCGCCTCGTCGGGCGGTTCCTGAAGCGCGCCGTCGGGTCGCCCGACGACTTCGACGCGCGCGACGGCATGGCCCTGGCCGCGACGCTGGGCGGGCTGGCGTTCTCCTCGGCGGGGGTGGCCCTGACGCACGCACTCGAGTACCCCGTCGGCGCGGCGGTCCACGTCTCGCACGGCGCCGGCAACGGCCTGCTGCTACCGCACGTCATGGCGTTCAACACTCCAGGGCGCGAGGCGGAGATGGCCCGAATCGCCGGCTGGCTCGGCGCCCCCGGCCCGGACGCGGCTGGGGCGGTGCGCACCCTCGCCGAGTCGGTCGGCATCCCCCAGAGATTGCGCGACCTCGGGGTGACGCGCGAGATGCTGCCGGGCTTCGCCGAGAAGGCGTTCGGGCTGAAGCGGCTCTTGCGCACCAACCCCCGCGCGGTGGCGTCGGCCTCGGAGCTGGAGGCGGTGTACGAGGGGGCGTGGTGAGGCCTGCCCTGGGCCGGACTCGCGCGGGGGATTGCGGTTCGGGCCGGGCCGTGGTAGCATTCGACCAACCCCGAGGGCCACGCATGTCACCCGCCGCCGAACAACTGCTGCGCTCGGCCCTGGCGCTGCCCGAGGCCGAGCGGCTCGAACTGGCCGAGGCGCTCCTCGAAACCGCCCACCCCTCGAACCCCCCCGAACCGACCGGCGCGGCGTGGCTGGCCGAGTTGCGCGGGCGCTCCGACGAACTCGACGCCGGCGGCGTCGAGTTAGCGAGCTGGGACGAGGTCAAGCGCCGGGCGCGCGAGCGACTGGGGCCGCCCGGTGGCTGAGGTGACGTTCGCCCCCGGCGCGCGGGCCGACTACGAGGCGGTGCTGGCGTGGTACGCCGCCCGCAGCCCCCAGGCCGCTACGGGGTTCGAGGCCGAGGTCGAGTGCGCCGCCGAATCACTCGGCCGATTCCCCGAGGCGTTCGCCCTCGCCGACGACCGCCACCGGGCGTGCCCCGTGAGGCGCTACCCCTACAGTTTGGTCTACCGCTACGAGGCCGGGCGCTTGTGAATCGTCGCGGTGCCCCACGACCGCCAGGCGCCGCGCGACTGGTCGAGCCGAGTCTAGCCGCGTCGCCCCTTGCCCCCGCCCCCCGTTCGCTCCCTACACTAGCCCCGTCGGCATCGCGCACCGGAGTCTACTCGTCATGGCGGCGGATCAACTGCACCGCGTGGTCATCGTCGGCGGCGGCTTCGGCGGGCTGTACTGCGCGCAAGCCCTCCGCAGCAGCCCCGTGCGCGTCACGCTCATCGACCGCCGCAACTTCCACCTCTTCCAGCCGTTGCTCTACCAGGTTGCCACCGGCGCGCTCTCGGCCGCGAACATCGCCGCCCCTTTGCGCGCGATCCTGAGTAAGCAGGCCAACACGCACGTCATGCTCGCCGAGGTGGTCGGGTTCGACGCCGCCGCGAAGGAAGTCCAACTCGCCGACGGCGAGACGGTCCCCTACGACACGCTGGTGGTCGCGGCCGGGTCGTCGCACCACTACTTCGGCCACGACGACTGGGAGCTGCACGCGCCGGGCCTCAAAACGATCGAGGACGCCACCGAAATCCGCCGCCGCGTGCTCATGGCCTTCGAGAAGGCCGAGCGCGAGACCGACCCCGACGCGGTGCGCGACCTGCTCACGTTCGTCGTCATCGGCGGTGGCCCCACGGGTGTGGAGATGGCCGGGGCCATCAGCGAACTCGCCAAATCGACATTGAAGTGCGACTTCCGCACCATCGACCCGACCATGGCCAAGGTCATTCTGGTGGAGGGCCAGCCGAGGCTGATCCCGTCGTTCCACGAGAAGCTTTCGGCGAAGGCCAAGAAATACCTCGAAGACATGGGCATCGAACTGATCCTCGACAGCCACGTCACCAGCGTCAACGCCACCGAGGTGGTGGTCACCGGCGACGCGGGGAGCCAGAGCCGCACCATCCGCACGCAAACTTTGGTGTGGGCGGCGGGCGTCAAGGCGTCGCCGCTGGGCAAGAAGCTCGCCGAGGCGCTCAGCCCCGCCGGGCAGGCGGTTGAAGTGGGCCGGGCCGGGCACGTGACCGTCGGCCCCGACCTGAGCGTGCCGGGGCACCCCGAGGTGTTCGTGCTGGGCGACATGGCCAGCCTCAAGACGCCCGACGGCAAGCCCCTGCCGGGTGTGGCGCCGGTGGCGATGCAGTCGGGCCGCTACGCCGCGACGGTGATCCACGCGCGCGTCAAGAACGTCGTCCCGCCGGAGCCGTTCAAGTACTGGGACAAAGGCTCGATGGCCACGGTGGGGCGCGCCAAGGCCGTCGCCGAGACCAAGGGAATCCGCCTGAGCGGGTTCATCGCCTGGCTGGCGTGGCTGTTCATCCACGTCATTTACATCGCGCAGTTCTCCAGCCGCATTCTGATCGTGATCCAGTGGGCGGTCAGCTACGTCACGCGCGGCCGCTCGGCGCGGCTGATCACCGGCGAGCACCAGGCCGACCGCACGGCGATTCTGGCCAGGCGCGGCCCGAAGCCCAACGTAGCGCCCGCGCCGGGGAGCCGCGAGGGGAGCGGGGACGCGCGCAACGGCCTGGGCGACGGCGCGAGCGCCCCGGCCCCCGCCCCGCTCTCCGGCCGCATCCCCGCCGGCGCCGCGTCGTGACCGCGCTCGTCACGGGGGCCAGCAGCGGCATCGGCCGGGCCATTGCCGTCGAACTGGCCAAGCGCGGCTACGACTTGGCCGTGACCGCGCGCCGCCTCGACCGCCTCGACGAGTTGGCCACCGAAGTGCGCGAACTCGGGCGCGCCTGCCAGACCGTCGCCGCCGACCTCGCCGAACCCGGCGCGGCGGGCAAACTGTGGGCGTCTCTGGGCGGCGCGGTGCCCGATGTCGTGGTGGCCAACGCGGGGTTCGGCACCTTCGGCCCGTTCGCCGCCACCGACCCGGCGCGCATCGACGCGCTGAACCAAGTGAACGTCGTCGCGCTGACGCAGTTGGTCCGGCTGGCGCTGCCCGGCATGTTGGCCCGCAACTCCGGGCGGGTGCTCACCGTGGCCAGTGTGGCGTCGTACCTCCCCGGCCCCGGCATGGCGGCTTATTACGCCTCGAAGGCGTATGTGCGCTCGCTCTCCGAGGCGCTGTCGCACGAGGTGCGGGCCACCGGCGTGACGGTGACGTGCCTCTGCCCCGGCCCGGTGAAGACGGGGTTCGCCGAGGCCGCGGCCATCGGGGAGGCGCCCCTGTTCGACGGCCCCGGCGTGATGACGGCCGGCGCGGTGGCGAAGATCGCCGTCGATTCGCTGCTCGCCGGCCGGCGGGTCGTGGTGCCCGGCGCGTCGAACCGCCTGCTGACCTTCGGCACGCGCCTCTTGCCGACGGCGGCGCTCTTGCGGATGGTGGACTACGTGCAGAAGAACAAGCGGCCCGAACCCGCGAAGTGACCCCCCGGAGACGAGCGATGCCCAAGGCCATCTGGAACGACCACGTGATCGCCGAGTCCGACGACACCGTCGTGGTCGAGGGGAACCACTACTTCCCGCCCGAGGCGGTGAAGCACGAGTACCTGATGCCGTCCGAGACGCACACCAAGTGCGGCTGGAAGGGCGACTGTAGCTACTACACGGTCGTCGCGGGCGCGGAGATCAACCGCGACGCGGCGTGGTACTACCCTGAGCCGCTGCCCGCAGCCGAGAACATCAAGGGGCGGATCGCGTTCTGGAAGGGCGTGCGGGTGGAGGGGTGAGGGCGGCACGGTTGCGAACCGCCGCACTGGTGCTGGTGGTCGCCGGGTGCGGCCGGGGCGCGAACACCGCCTCGACTCCGCGGCTCGCCCAGCCCGCACCGCCGCTTGTTCCCGCCCCGCCGCCCGCGCGGCCGGTGGACTCCATCGACCCCGCCGCC
>CAXTPM010000090.1:5398-12730 GCA_964245865.1 uncultured Fimbriiglobus sp.
CGAGCCGGACCCCGGCGACGAGAACCCCGCCGACCTTGGCGAGAGGCTGCGCCGGGACGCCGAGGTCGTCGCGGCCCTGAACCCCCTGGGCGTGGGGTGCCGGCTGACTTTGTTCGGCTACGACGTGACGGCGCGGGACGCGGCATTCACCGCCGGCGGGTCGTTTCGCCCCGAGGTCGCCGAACTGCTGCCCAAACTCGGCCGGGTCCGCGAGTTCCGCGCCGACGACACGGCGATCGCGGACGCCGCGATGCCGATCGTCGGGAGGCTGAAGCGCTTGCGCGAGTTCCGGGCGCTCGGCTCGCGCGTCACCGACGCGGGGCTGGCGTACCTCGCAGACCAAGACGAACTGGTCTACCTTACCTTGAACGACGGGTTCCGCCCCCGCGGCGAGGTCGGGGACGCGGGGCTGGCGCACCTCGCCGGGCTGACCGCACTCCGGCACCTCGAACTGGGCGGGGGCCGCGTCACCGACGCCGGCCTGAAATCCCTCGCCGGGCTGACGGAACTGTCCTGGCTCAACCTCAGCGGCAACAAACTCACCGACGCGGGCCTCGAAACTCTGGGCGGGTTCAAGAGTCTGGAGCACCTGATTCTCGCGGCCAACCCCATCACCGGCGCGGGGGCGACCCGCCTGCGTGGCCTCGCCCGGCTGGAGACGCTCGACCTCGACGGTTGCCCGGTCGGCGACGGCACGGCGGCGGCACTCGCCGCCCTCGGCCGGGTGCGCTCGCTCAACTTAGAGCGCACGAAACTCACCGACTCCGGGGTCGCGGCCCTCGCCGCGATGCGCGGGCTGCGCGAGATCAATCTCGCCCGCACGGCGCTGACCGACGCGGGTTTCGCCGCCTTCGCCGCCCACCCCGGTCTGGCCGAGGTCAACCTGTCGAACACCCGCACTACCGACGCCACCGCCGCGGTGCTCGCCACGCTGCCGAACCTCGCCGGCGTCTACCTCGACGACACCGCCGTTCGGGACGCCGGGCTGGCGCGCCTCGCCGCCGCGCCGGGACTGGCCCGACTTTCGCTGCGCGGCGACCCGATCACCGACGCGGGCCTCGCGCACCTCGCGGGCCTCAAGAACTTGGAGCGCTTGGTGGTCGATGCGCGCACGCCGGGGCTGACCGACGCGGGGGTGGGGCGCCTCCGGGCCGCTTTTCCCAAGGCCAAGATCGACGCGTGGCGCCCCGCCCCCCGCTAGCCCGCCGGCCCGGCCGTCACCCCCCCGGCCCGCCCCGCCCGCAGGTTCGCCCACGCCGCGCTCAGACCGAGACGCTCCACCACCCCGCCGAAGTGCGCATCGACCAGCCCCGCTGCCTCCGCCGCCCGGCACTCGGCGGGGCCGAGACTGCCCGACGCCTCGCCTGGCGTGAGCCCGCGCGACTTCAGCAGCACCAACCGCGCGCCCCGGTCGGCGGCGATGTACGCCGCGAGCGAGTCGGTCGTGACATCCCAACTTTGCGGGACGGGGCCGAACTTCGATTCGATGGCTTCGAGTTCGAGCGCGGGGTCGAACACGACTACGCCGGGGCCGAGCAGTTCGCGCAGGAACGCCGCGGGCGCCGCCAGGCTCGCCAGGGCGAAGCGGTGCGCGGCCGGGTCGCCGAGCCGGTGGGCGGCGTCCAGGCGGCGCGCGGCGTCGGCGAACGGCCCGCCGCCGGGGACGACGATCTTCGCCCCGCCGAGGCCCGCCAGGTACTCGCCGAGCCGGGGGCGCAACTCGGGCCAGTCGTAGAGGCTCCCGCCCACTTTCACCACGGTCAGCACGGTTCGAGCTTCTCCAGCAGGATCGCGGCCGCGAGGGCCGGCAGGCAGTCGGGCGCGGCCGGCGCCGCGCGCTCGGCTAGGTCGATCACCGACGCGACGCCGCCCCAGGGTTCGAGCGCCCTGCGGATCAGGAACGCGCCGGGGCCGCTCGCCACCACGGGGCCGACGCCGTGGCGGTCGAACTGGCCCTTGATGGCGATGCGAACGAGGGTCAACTGCCTCCGCGCGAGTTGCCCGGCGAGTTCGAGCGTGTCGAGGCGCGGCGTCACCTCGGGGTCGCCCCCCAACATCCGGCTGAGGCGGGCGTGGGCGCAGTCGAGCGTCGCGGGCCGGCCGTCGGCGGTGTCGCGGTCGGCCCCGTCCGCTTCGATCTCGCTGAGGATCAGGTACGCATCGAGCGTCGTGGCGAACAGTTCGGCGGCGTAGCGGCCCGGCGGTAGGAGCGCGCAAGCCGGGGTGCGGCGGATTCCGGTGTAAATCAGCTCCCCCGAGGCGAGCCGCGCGGGGTCGGAGCGTCCCGTACTAGGCAGTGGGCCGTGCGAATCGAGCGGGATGAGGTCGAGCGTGGTGCTACCCAGGTCGGCCAGGAATCCTGCGCCGCCCGGCAAACAACTCGCCGCGAGGTGGGCCAGCGGCACCCAGTTCGCCGCCGCCACCAGTCGCGGGGACTCAATTGCCTCGTCGGCCGAGACGAACCGGGACTCGACCGTCGCCACCCGCACCGGCCTGCCCGCCGCTAGCCCAACGGCCGCCGCGACGATGTGCCGCACGCCCTCGGCCTTGGTGGCGAAGCAGTCGCACAACTCGCCGGTCATCGTCAGCGCCACGCGCGAGAAGTCCGGTAGCCGCGCGGCCAACTGCAACAGGGCGGCGCCGAGGCCGGCCGGGTCGCGCCACAGGGCGAACGGCCGCGAGGCCGTTCGGACGCCCCCCGAACCGAGCCACGCCGCTTTCAGGTTCGCCCCGCCGACATCCAGAGCTAGAGTAGGGGGGAGTGGGGAGTGGGGAGTGGGGAGTGAAGGACCGATCATGAGCGCGACCACCCGGCTACGTTTTGTTGCTCCCCACTCCCCACTCCCCACGCCCCACTCATGAGTCGCTTCCTCGTCGGCATCGACCTCGGCACCACCAACTCGGCGCTCGCCTACCTCGACCGCCAGGCGCGGGGGGCGGCGCGGACGCAGTTGACCACGTTCGCGGTGCCGCAACTGGTGGCGCCGGGCGAGGTCGGGTCGCGGCCGCTGCTCCCTTCGTTTCTATACATTCCGGGGGCGCACGACCTGCCGCCGGGGTCGATTGCGACGCCGTGGAACCCCAGGGCGGTCGATGCGGTCGGGGCGTTCGCGCGCAACCAGGGGAGCAAGGTGCCGGGCCGGCTGGTGGCGAGCGCGAAATCGTGGCTCTGCCATCCGGGCGTGGACCGCACCGCGCCCTTGCTGCCCTGGGGCGCGCCGCCGGACGCGATTCAGGTGAGTCCGCTTGAAGCGTCGGCGAAGTACCTGAAGCACCTGGTAGACGGCTGGAACCACGTCTGGGGCACGTCCGACGAGGTGCGGCTCGAAAAGCAGGCGGTGGTGCTGACCGTGCCCGCGTCGTTCGACGACTCGGCGCGCACGCTCACCGCCGAGGCCGCGCGCCTCGCGGGGCTGACGAACGTGAGCCTGCTCGAAGAGCCGCAGGCCGCGTTCTACGCCTGGCTCGCCACCCACAGCCCCGCCGAAGCCGCCAAGCTGAAGCCGGGGATGCGCGTGCTCGTGCTCGATGTCGGCGGCGGCACGTCGGACTTCAGCCTGATCCGGGTCGGCGAATCCCAGGGCGACTTGGTGTTCGAGCGCGAGGCGGTCGGCGACCACCTCCTGCTCGGCGGCGACAACATGGACCTGGCCTTGGCGCGCTTCGCCGAGGCTAAGGTGGGGCCGAACCGCCTCGACGCGCAGCAGTTCGCGCTCTTGGTGCAGGCCTGCCGCACGGCCAAGGAGGCGCTCTGGGGCGACTCGCCGCCGGCGGAGTACCCCGTCACGGTCGCCGGGCGCGGCCGGTCGGTGGTGGCCGGCAGCGTCACGGTCAACTTGACGGCACACGACCTGAATACCGTCGTACTCGACGGCTTCTTCCCGGCGACGGGCCGCGACGAGATGCCGGGGCGCGGGGGGCGAGCCGGACTCCAAGAGATGGGGCTGCCGTATGTCGCAGACCCCGCGATCCCGAAGCACCTGGCGCAGTTCCTGGCCCAGCACCTGCCGCCGGGCGGCACCGTTGATGGCGTGCTGTTCAACGGCGGCGTGTTCACCCCGCAAGCCCTGCGCGACAGGATTCTCGCCATCCTGTCGGGCTGGTTCACGACGGCGGGCGCGTCGTGGTCGCCGCAGGTCTTGACGACGCCGTCGCTCGATTTGGCAGTGGCGTGGGGCGCGGCGTACCTGGCGCACCTGAAGCTCACCGGCGGGCGGCGCATCGGCGGCGGCGTGCCACGCGGCTACTACCTCGGCGTCGAGTCCGACGAGCCGACCCCCGCCGAGTCGGTGCGGGCGGTGTGCGTGGTGCCACGGCACATGCAGGAGGGCGACGAGGTGACGATCCCCGCGCCGGTGTTCGAGCTGACGCTCGGCCAGCCGGTGCTGTTCCCGCTCTTTAGTTCGACGGTGCGCGAGGACGCGGCCGGGGCGATGGTACTGGCGCCGCGCTCCAGTTTACTCGCGCTGCCGCCCCTGCACACGGTGCTGCGCGGCGGCAAGCGCGCGGGCGTCAAGCAGGTGCCGGTGACACTGGCGGCGCGGGCGACCGAGATCGGCACGCTGGAGCTATTTTGCGTCAGCAGCGAGGGGAACCGCTGGAAGCTGGAGTTCAACACGCGCGACACCGGCGGCGGACTCACCGCGCCGGGCGCCACCCCGGCGGGCGAGCCGGCGGTGCGCGACGTGTACCCCGAGGAGAGGCTACAAGCGGCCGCGGCCCAGGTGCGCGGCTGCTACGCGGGCCAGGCACCCGCGCCGCCGGAGTTGCCCAAGGCGCTCGAAGTCGCGCTCGAAGCCACCCGCAGCGAGTGGCCACTCGGATTGTGCCGGCGGCTGTGGGACGACCTCGCGGAAGTCGCCCCGAGTCGCGCTCGCTCGCCCCAACACCTCTCGCGCTGGTACAACCTCGCCGGGTTCTGCCTCCGCCCCGGCAACGGCGACCCCTTGGACCGCTACCGGGTCGAGGCGCTGTGGAAGCTAGTTGCGGCGCCGCAGGTCACGCCCGGCAAGCCGCCGGGGCTGGGGGAGGGAGGCGCGGACTACTGGATCGTCTGGCGGCGCGTCGCGGCGGGGCTGAACGCCCCGATCCAGCAGCAACTCGGCGGGCGGCTCAAGCCGGCGCTGCTCTCGAAGGGCAAGGCCCCGCCGGATCGCAACGAACTCGCCGAGATGTGGCGCTGCGCCGCGAGCCTGGAGCGCCTGGACGCGCGCACCCGGACTCAGTTCGGCGAGGAACTCGTGCGGCAACTCGCCGACGCCTTCCGTCAGAACCGGCCCGCGCCGAACTCCGCGCTGTGGTCGCTGACCCGCCTGGGTGCTAGGCAGTCGCTCTACGGGCCGCTGAACAGCCTCGTCCACGTCGATGTGGTCGAGCGCTGGCTGGCCACACTCGCCGAGATGCCGCCCGCCGCCGAATCTGAGCGGGCCAACTGGGCGTTCTGCCTGGCGAGCCTCGGCAAGCGCACCGGCCTGCGCGGCGTCGATGTCGGCGAGGCGACGCGCGAGAAGGTGGCGGGCCTGCTGGAGGCGCTACCCGTGAGCGCGGAGTGGCCGGCGATGGTGCGCGAGGTCACGGATCGCGCGGGCGAGGAGCAGTCGCGGCTGTTCGGGGAGGCACTGCCCGTGGGGCTGAGGATGAGGGGGGAGTAAGGAGCGCGGATGTCGGATCGCGGAACGGAAGACCGAAGACCACCGGAGCCTCCTTTCTTCCGATCCGCGATCCGACATCCGCGCTCCTTACCCGACCGGCCCCCGCAGCGTCAGGAACAGGCAGATCGCGGTGCCGATCATCATCAGGCCCGCGCCGGCCACGAGGTAGTCGCGGTCGTGGTACTGGTGGGTGCGGGCGTCGATGATGTCCCACACGCAGTACGCCCCGATCCAGAGCGCCATCGGCAAATACACCCAGTTCGGCGGGTAGAACCCGCTGGGCAGGAGCGCCTCGGCCGGCACGCCGTGCTTGGCGAGGAACGTCACCCACCAGTAGATGGCCACGGCGATGGTCGCGGGCGCAAACAGCCAGACCCACCCGTGGCGGTGCCACCAGAGCAAATCGGTGGCGAGGTAGACCAGGGCGAAGGCGAAAATCAGCGTGGCGAGGATAGCGTGCCCCTCGTCGGGCAGTT
This sequence comes from uncultured Fimbriiglobus sp., assembly GCA_964245865.1. Classification (GTDB taxonomy): domain Bacteria; phylum Planctomycetota; class Planctomycetia; order Gemmatales; family Gemmataceae; genus Fimbriiglobus. The sequence goes on from CAXTPM010000090.1 coordinate 11,526, forward strand.
TGACCACGCCGCCGACCAGGCTCACCACGCCGCCGGCCACGGCGAGGGCGGACTTCAGTCGCCCGAGGCCCGATTCGGGCTGACTCTGCGGGGCGAGGGCGTCGGCTAGGAGTTCAACGACCACAGGAGTGGTGTCCGTCGCGGCGGCGACTGCCGGGGGCGCGGGTGTGCGCTCAGGCAAGGCCGTGGGTCCGCACCCAGGGAGACACAGTTGGGGCGGGGGAGGTTCGCGGCCCCGCGCCCGCCGCCCCGTGTTTCGATACAACGCACCCGGCGGGGGGCCACCGGAGTGGGTTGCGGCCCCCGCCGGGAGGAGGTCGGCATGCTGATCGGGTGCGGGGATTGGGGCTTCCGGGACCGGCCCCTGGAGGACTGGGTTCCCCTGGCGGTCGGGTTCGGGTTCGAGCACCTGGAGTTCGGGATCGGCGGCGGCCGGGTCGCCTGCCGGACGACCCGTCGCCCTCGGACACCGCCGCCCTCCGCCGCCTGGCCGGCCGGCACGGGGCGTCGATGCGGCACTGCTGCCTGGAGAACGACTTCACGCTCCCCGACCCGGCCGGGCACGCGGCGCAACTCCGGGCGGTGCTCGCGCGGCTCCCGGCGGCGGCGGACTGCGGGGCGACCGTCGTGCGGCTGTTCGCCGGGTTCACGCCCGGCGAGGAGATGACCGAGGCGATCTGGGGGAGGCTCTTGGGGGCACTCGCGGACTGCGCGGCGGCGAGTGAGCGCCTGGGGATGGAACTCGCGGTCGAGACCCACGGGGCCATCGCCCCGCTGCCGGACGGCTCGGCCGGGCACCGGCACACGGCCACCACGCGGCGGGACGGGCTGGCGCGGCTGGCGCGAGAGATGCCGCCGGGGGTCGGGTTCAACTACGACCCCGGCAACGTGAAGGCCGCCGACCCGGCCGACCGCCGCTACGCGCTCGACCTGGTGGCCGGGCGGGTCAACTACTGCCACCTGAAGGACTGGCGCAGAGTGGGGGCGGGGTGGGAGGCGTGCGCGCCGGGCGACGACGACCTCGACTACGCCGCGCTCCTGCCGGTCGCGGGCTTCGGTGGTCCCTACCTGGTCGAGTACGAGCCGCTGGGGGACACCGAGGCCGGCATCGCCCGCAGCTTGGCCTACCTCCGCCGGGCGTTTCCGGACGCCACCTTGGGCGGCTGAAGGGGCGCCGCGGCCCTCAGCGCACCAGCGGCACCCAC
>CAXTPM010000090.1:12740-12932 GCA_964245865.1 uncultured Fimbriiglobus sp.
AAAGAAGCGCTCGGTTCTGCCTTCACCGACCACCGCCCACTACCTGACCAGCGGCACCCACCCCGTCACGTCGAACCGCGCGTGCGGGTTGTTCTCGGCCGTGCGCAGCGCCTCCTGGTACGCCTCCCACGCCGGCTCCAAAAGTCGGTCGAGGTCCGCGCTCCGTAAGCAGCCCTGCTCGCGGCAGAACAA
>CAXTPM010000091.1:0-337 GCA_964245865.1 uncultured Fimbriiglobus sp.
CGAGTCGTCCTCGACCCCGAGCGGGTCAAGACCGTCCGCCGCTGCGACGACGCCGAAGCCAGCAACTAATAAATAGGATTCGTATCAGCCGCTCGGACGGGCCGAGTGCGCCCCTGGACAAAACCGCGACGAGTCCCGCGCGACTCGGGTCTAGTGCAGGTTCAAGTGGCTGGCCGTGCGAGGGGTGGGGTGACCGGGCACCCGAAGTGGGTCGCCACTCGCCCCCGCAACTCGCCGGCCGACAGCTTTCGGTTCGGCTCGGCCACCGCCCGCTTGCCGTGCATCCATCTCGGCTCGATCGGGTTGAGCCATGGCGACTTCACTGGCAGGTAGCACA
>CAXTPM010000091.1:347-8495 GCA_964245865.1 uncultured Fimbriiglobus sp.
CGACCCGGCGGCGGACCCGCCGGCTGACGTGCCAGCTCGCGTTGTCCCAGACGAGGGCCGGCACCGTCTTCCCCTTGCGGGCCAGCTCCGCGCAGGCCCACCCCAGGAACTCCTCGGTGGTGGCGCCCACCGGGCGGCCCTCGCAGAATCGCAGCATCACCCGGCCGGTGTCCGCCCGCAGGATGCCGTAGCAGGCGACCGCCTCCGGGCCACGCCCCACCGGGTCGCGCTCGTTCGCCCGCAGTCGCAGCGGGTCGCCAGCAGCCCACGACGACCTGTTCGGCCGCGCGAGCCGGGTCCACCAGCACTCGTCCTGGAACCCCAGCGCCCAGTCCGGCCGCCGGGACGCCTCGGCGATCAGCCCGTCCCTGGCCTTTTTTTCTTGGCGTAGTCGGGGTCCGGGCTGGTGACCCAGTACTCGGCCCGCTTCCACCCGACGCCCAACCGCTTCAGGACTTGCCGCACCCCCTCGGGCGTCAGCCGCCGGGTCGTCCACCCCTCGCCGTGGCAGACCTCGGCGGCGAGCGCGGGCGTCCGCAGGCCGGTCGGCTTGCCGAACACGCGCGGGGACTGGTGGAGCAGTGACTTGAGGTCCGCGTCCCGGCCCCGGTCCCACGCCGGGTAGGTCGTCCTGGGCGTCGTCGGCTTGGCCGCGAGGCGGGCCGCGCCCTCGGCGGCGAGCGCCCGGATGGCGCCCCGCACCGTCTGCGTGTCACACCCCAGGGAGGCCGCGATCAGCGACGGCTTCCGCCCGCCGGCGCTCGCCAGCAAGACTTGGCAGCGGCGGAGGGTGAAGGCGACGGGCGACCGGAGGCCGGCGCGGAGGGCTTCCCGCTCGGTGTCGGTCAGGTCGCGGACGTAGAGTGGGGGCGGCACCCATCAGGGTACGAACTCGGCACAAGACTTCACGACCAGCCACTTGATCCTGCACTAGCTATGCCCCTACCGGCTACTTCTTCTCCGGCGCACCTCCTTGTTCCGGCCCGACCGCCGGCGGCTCCTTGCCCTCCTTGGCGCGGTACTTCGCGGCGTACTTCTCCTTGAGGGACGGGTCGCACAGGAAGCACTGCGACTTCGCCCGGTCGGGGTGCTTCTCGCACACGTCGCCCTTGGCCTTCGCTGCCTTGAGCGCCTTGGCGCTGCACATCGTGCAACCGTCCTCCGGCACGCCGTGCTCGTCGCACCACCAGCCGCTGTGGTCGTGCGCCGGCTTGGCCTCCACGCCCGGCTTGTCGGCGACTTTCGTCTCGCTCCCCGCCGGCTGGCCGCAGCCCCCGACCAGCGCTCCCACGGCCACCGCCCACACCCCGGCCCAAATCATGCGATTCATGACAAACCTCCGCTGACGGAAACAACCTCGACCGAACGCCCGACCAGCGCCTTGACGCGCTCGCCGACCGTGTACAGCACCCTCACCACCAGCAGTGAGGTAATCATGGCCCCGACGACCCCGCCCACCACGACGGTGGCCAGGGGGCGCTGGACTTCCGCCCCGACCCCCTCGCCGAACGCCATCGGCAGGAACCCCAGGCTCGCCACGAGTGTGGTCATCAGCACCGGCCGCAGCCGGGCGACGGCCGCGCCGCTCACCGCGTCGTCCAGATTCATGCCCCGCGCGCGGTTCTGGCGGATGGCGGACACCAAGAGCATGTCGTCGAGGACCGCCACGCCGGAGAGCGCGACGAACCCGACGGCCGCGGAGATCGAGAACGGCATGTCCCTCAGCCACAAGGCGACCAGCCCCCCGACCCAGGCGAACGGCACGCCGGTGAACACCCGCAGCGCGTCCACCGCGTTGCCGTAGGTCGCGTAGAGCAGCGCGAAGATCAGCACCAGGGCGAGCGGCACCACCACGTACAGGCGGTTCTGCGCCCGGATGAGGTTGTCGTACTGCCCGCCGTACTCGACCCGGTAGCGCCCCTGGGGCAGCGGCACCTCGGACGCCACCCGTCGGCGCGCCTCGGCGACGAACGTCCCCAGGTCGCGGCCGCGCACGTTGGCGGTGACTGTGATGCGCCGCTGGCCCCACTCGCGGGTGATCGTGGACGGGCCGTCGACCACCTCGACCTTCGCCAGCCGGGAGAGCGGCACGCGCTCGCCCCCCGCCGCGACGACCAGCATCGCGCCCAGCGCCTCCGGGCCGGTGCGGTAGCTGTCCGGCAGCCGCGCCACCAGCGGGAAGCGCAGTTGGCCCTCGGCCACCTCGCCCAGCGGCTTCGAGCCGACCGACTCCACGAGGTCCAGCACCGCGCGGGCGTCGATGCCGTACCGGGCGAGTTGGGCCTGGTCCAGTTTGACTTGTAAGACCGGCTGCCCCGTGATTTGCTCCGCTGCTACGTCGGCACTCCCCGGAATCGACTTCAGTACCGACTCGATCTTGGCGGCGGTACTCACGAGCGCGTCGAAGTCGTCGCCGTAGAGCACGGCGCCCAGGTCGGAGCGGACGCCGGCGTTCATCTCGTTCATCCGCATCTCGATGGGCTGCGAGAACGCGATCTTCTGGCCGGGTATCACGCGCAACTCGCGCTCGATGAGCGTCGTCAACTCGGCCTGCGTGCCGGCACGCTTCCACTGACTGCGCGGCTTCAGGGTGATAAACAGGTCGGTCAGTTCGACGCCCATCGGGTCGGTGGCGATCTCGGCCGTGCCCGCGCGGCTCCAGGCGTGCGTCACCTCGTCCGGGAACGCGGTCAAGAGTGCCCGTTCCATTTGCGTGTTCAGGCGCACCGACTCGTCCAGGTCGGTCCCCGGCAGCCGGACCACCCCCACCGCGACGGCCCCCTCGGACAAGCGCGGCACGAACTCCGAGCCGAGGTTCGGGGCGATCATTCCGAACGCCACCACGAGAGCCGCCGCCGCGCCGAGCACGACCGCGAGCTTGTGGTGCATCGCGAACCGCAGCACCGGGGCGTGCAGCGCGTGGGCCAGGCGCATCAAGAACGGCTCGCGCTCCCGTACCGCCCTGGGCAACAAGTAACTGACCAGCACCGGCATGAGCGTGAGTGAGAGGACCATCGACCCCAGGAGCGCGAAGATGACCGTCAGCGCCATCGGCCGGAACAGCTTGCCCTCGATCCCCTCTAAGGTCAGGATCGGCAGGTAAACGATCATGATGATGAGTTCGCCGAACAGGGTCGGCACCCTCACCTCGGATGCCGCGTCGCGGATGACTTCCAGCCGGGTCCGCGTGCTCCCCTCGGAGGCCAGCCGCCTGACGCAGTTCTCCACCATCACCACCGACGAATCGACCACCAACCCAAAGTCGATCGCGCCCAAGCTCAGGAGACTGGCGCTGATGCCGAACCGCAGCATCCCGGAGAACGCGAACAGCATTGATAGTGGGATGGCCACGGCCACGATGCACGCGGCTCGCAGGTTGCCCAGGAACGCGAACAGCACGGCGACTACGAGCAGGCCGCCTTCGAGCAAATTCTTCTGCACGGTGTCGATCACCGACCCCACCAGTTCGGTGCGGTCGTACACCGGACGCGCGCTCAGGTTGCGCGGCAGCGCGTGGTTCACCGAGTCGAGCTTGTCCTTCATCGCCCAAGTGACGGCGTTCGAGTTCTCGCCCACCGACATGAACCCCAGCCCCAAAACGACCTCACCCTTCCCGTCGGCCGTGACCGCGCCGCGCCTCACCTCGCTGCCCACGGTCACGTCCGCCACGTCGCCGATGCGCACCGGCACTCCGTCCTTAGCGCCCACCACAATGCCCTTGATTTCCGCAGTGCTGCCGGTGCGGCCCTGGCCCTGGACCAACAACAATCCGCTCGGCCGGGCGACCGTGCCGCCCCCGACGTTCAGGTTGTTCCGCCTGACCGCCTCGGCGACCTCGTTGAACGTCAGCCCGAACCGCACTAACCGCAGCGGATCGATGCGCACCTGGAACTGCTTCTCGTGCCCGCCCCAACTGTTGACTTCCGCCGTGCCGGGGACGGTCTTCATCGCGGGCCGGACCACCCAGTCGTGCGTCGTCCGCAGGTCGGTGATGTCGGTGCCGCGCCCGGCGACGACGTAGTGGAACACCTCGCCGAGTCCCGTGGCCAGCGGCCCCATCTTGGGGCGCTCGACGGCCGGCGGGAGGTTCGCCGCCGCGAGGCGCTCGTTGACGAGTTGCCGCGCGAGGAATAAGTCCGTGCCGTCGCGGAAGATCATCACCACCTGCGACAGCCCGAACTTCGACACCGAGCGCAGCGACACCAATCTCGGCGTGCCGCCGAGCGCCTGTTCGAGTGGAGCGGTAATCTGCCGCTCGACCTCTTCGGGGCCGAGCGCCGGGGCGACGGTGTTCACCTGCACCTGCACCGGCGTGGTGTCCGGGAAGGCGTCGATGTCCAGTTGCGCAAGCGACACGACGCCGGCGACGGCCACCGCGAGCGTGAGGGACAGGACCGCCCCCCGGTTGCGCAGCGATAACTCGATCAGCCGCGTCATCACGCCGTGCGAGCCGGGGGCCGCTACTTCTTGTGGCACGCGCAGCCCTCCCCGAGTCCGCCGCGCAGGAGTTCGGCGCGCAACACCGCACTGCCCTTGGTGGCGACGACCTCGCCCGGCAGCACCCCGGCGAGGAGTTCGACGTGGGTGTCGTCGGACGCCCCGACCCGGACTTGCCGGGCGTGGAACACTTTCGGGGCGCCGTCTTTCAGGTAGTTTCTGTCCCGGACGAACACCACGTTGCAGCACCCCTCCCACTGCACGGCGTCTCTGGGCACGCACAGGGCGTTCGGCTCGTCGCGCAGCACCACCCGGCCCGCGCCAAACGTGTTGACCCGCAACAGGCCACCGGGGTTGGGCAGGTCCGCGCGCACGGGGACGGTGCGAGTCTTGTCGTCGGCCGCCGGGGCCACCCACGCCACCGACCCGGTGAGTTCCGCGCCGCCGGTGTCCGCGCCGAAGCGCACCGCCCGCCCCGGCGCGACGTACTTGGCGTCCTCCTGGCGCACGCCGAGCGTGAGCCAAAGGCGCCGGGTGTCGGCGGTGGTCAGTAGCACCTTGGCGGGGTCCGCCGGCTCGCCGGCCACGACCTCGCGCGAGACGACGACCCCGGCTTGGGTCGCCCGCACGGGGAGTAGCGTGTTGGGCGCGGCCGGGTCGGCGGCGAGGGAGTCCGCGAGCGCTTTGGGCAGTCCCAGGAACCGCAGCGCCGCGACGATGCGCTCGGCGTCCAGCGCGTCCAGTGAGGCGGGCGGGGCCAGCCCGAGCGTGGCGAGCGCCTGCCGGGCCATCACGCGCCTCAGCCCGCTCTCCTCGGCGGCGGCCTCGGCCTCCCGGACTTCCTGGGCCGAGACCGCCCCGCCGGCCCGCCTCAGCGAATCGAGGTTGCGCCCCTTGAGCCGAACCTGCACCGACGCCGTGGCGAACTCGGCCTTCGCACGGCCGACCTCGGTCGAATCGACCAGCGCCACGACTTCGCCCGGCTCGACCGAGTCGCCAACTTGTTTGAGCACCCGCCACACGCTCCCCGCCGTGCGCGCCGACAGCCGCACCACGGTCGTGGGGTCGTAGCCGATCTCGCCGTGCCCCGCCACGGATTCGGTCATCGGCCGTGCGCCGACCACATCCACATCGACGCCGGCCTTGTCCGCCGCCTCACTCGAGGCGAACTGCACGCGCCGCGAGGCCAGGGTGCATTTGCGGTTATTCTCGACTCGCGGCAGCAGTGCCAGCGGCCCCGCCGTGTCGTAGGGGGGCGGCGCCGGGGTGCCGGCGACTTGGGCCGAGTCGGGGTGGTGCAGCACGCACTCGCCCACGCCGTGGACCGGGCACCAGCCACTCGGCTTCCGGCGGGGCATGAGCGCCGGGTCGCACTCGACGCACGCCGACTCGGGGACGTTGTGTTCGGCGCACCAGTCGTCTGCCGGTTCGGGCGCGCGGCCGGCGAGGGACGATGCCTTGGGCAACTTCCACCCGGTGGCGTGGCCGACGTACCCGGCTCCCAACAACAGGGCGAACGCCAGCGCGGTGGGGACAGCGGACGCGAGTCTCACGAGCCAACCGCGAATCTTGATCGGGCGGACAAGCGACGATTCCGGCGCAGCCGCGCGTCGGCCCTTCGGCTCGGCAAATACTGTGCTCATGACGGCCTCTCACCCGGCGACCCGCGCAAACAACTGCCTGCGGGCCGGCCCGGTTCGGGGAACGGTGTCTGTAACGAGGTTGATGTGGCGGAGCGGCCGGAACGGCCGTCTCAAAGACGTGCCGGGGCTAGCAGCGCAGGACGGCGCAGGCGGTTAGCGAGAGGTGGGCGGGACACAGGTGCCACGCCGGGGGCGGGTCGCGGCCCGCAGGCGCGCGGCGGTCGCCGGCTGGTGACGTGGCCCACGGCGCCGGCGTGTCGCCCCAGGCGGTCAGCGCGATCTGTCGCTCGACATCGGGGCGTTCGGCGCCGACCGACGGGCGGTCGGAGCCGTCAACTAGGGGCACGTGCTCACAGTCGCAGGGCCGGACTAGCTCGGGACAGTCGGCCGGCGTCGGCGCGGGATTGTGGCGGCAGCAACCGCACGGGCGATCAGGCTCAGCCGGAGCCGTGGCCCGCGACTCGCGGCAACAGTCGCACCCCCGGCCCCGGAACTCGACGCACACCCCGCCGTGGGGGTCGAAGCAGACGACGGCCCCCGGCCCGGCCAGGCTGAGTGCCTGCGAACTGAGTAGGACCAGGGCTAGCAGAGTTTTGGTCATGGCACCACGGGGCAATCGCTACCACAGGAATACCCCGGCCCTGGAGCGGAGTCAAGGGCTGTGGCACGGCCCCGGCGTCGCGGGGCGCTTGCAGGCTGGCCCTAGATTCGGTAGTGACGTGCTCACGCTAGGCGGGGTCGGCAACGCGGCACGACACGAGGGGGCGGACGCCCGATATCGACATGCGCGCTGAAGTCGGCGAGCGCGAACGGCAGCGACGAGTAAGGTCGCCGGGTTGTTGGTCGGCAGCGTGGCGGAGTAGACGCCGCCCGCGGACCACGAGCCGGACTGGTCCCCCCAGAGGGGCGACGCCCCGGCGTTGAAGTTATCTACGAAATTCGCCTGGGCGGGGGCGACCCCGACCGAGCGGAGTAAGATGGCCGGCCCCAGAATGCAGCGCACGGCGGAACTCCCCGACTGCTAATTACGAACGGCGAGTTCCGGCCCGGCCCACACGACACCACGACACGGCCACTCGCCCACTTGCCCTCCGCGCCGTAGTCGCCCTCGGGGTTGCGGCAGGCCGTGCGAGTGCGGCCGGGGCCGCGCCGCCCGCCCCCGGCGGCGCGGCTCCGCCTATGATAAAGCGCCGGGCGGGCACCCACTTTGGGTGGCACGGGGCGGCATCCCCGACCGGCGAGGTCACTCACACACCGACGGGGACGAAAGCCATGACGAGTTCGCGCGAGTCGCTGCAAACGGTAGCGTTCGGGCTGGCCCTGGTGCTGGTCATGTCCACGGTGCTGTTCGTGGTGATGGGGCTGAATCCGAAGAACGAGGACTACGGCAACATGCCGTGGCTGTACGCCGGGCTGTCGGCGGCGGGGGCGGTGGCCCTGTGGTGGGCCTCCAACCGACTAGACCGGCCGGACACCGGTGGCCAGTAGCGCGCGACCAGGCGACGGGCGCGGCCTCCGCAGGCTACGCCCGCCGCCCACTCAGGGCTAGTTCCGGAAGCTCATTTTGAGGTCGCCCCGGCGGTGGCGGAGTGTGCGCCTCCGCCGGGGCGGCGACCGGCCTGCCCCACGTCCCCGCCCGCATCGAGCGCGGGAGGAGTTGCAGCACGCCTCCCAGTGCGGGCAGTCACGGGGCCGGGGGTCGCCGGCGACCCTCGCGGGCGACGCGCAGGATGCCGGCGACCGGCTTCCACGGGCTGTTGGTGAGGACGCCCAGGTGCGGCTCGCGCCCCGCCCCCACACCCCGCGACCGCCGCCCCTTCTGGAACCGGCCCTGACCACTGGCTACTGCCCTTACTCCACCGGCTTCTCCCACTCCTTGAGTTGCCGGCGTAGCTCCTCGAAGCTCACGGGGAGTGTGGGCGTGCTGGCCTGGTCGAAGAAGTCGAACTCCGCGTCGGGGTCGCTGGCGCGCACCTTGCGCAGCTCGTCTTCGAGGCGGCGCAGCCACGCCGGCACGTCGAGGCCGACGCCGCTCGGGTGGTCGGCGAGCGGCTGGATCATGGAAAGT
>CAXTPM010000091.1:8505-12766 GCA_964245865.1 uncultured Fimbriiglobus sp.
AGAGGCCGGCGAACGCGGGGTTGTCTTCGGGCTGGCCGTCCCTGGCAGCGGCCGCAGCGCGGGCGACCTTAGCCGCCGCCTGGTCGATCTTGAGCGGCTGCAAGAAGCGCTCTTCGAGCCGGTCGCGCACGGTGCGCAGCTTCACCGCGTGCTCGGCCTCCTTCGCGGCGAGTTGGCCGAGTAGCTCGTCGGCGGTCTTGCCGGAGCGCTGGGCGAGGTAGTTCCGCCAGGTGTGCGCGAGCCGGTCGAAGCCGCGCCGGCACAAGACCTCGTGGGCCAGCACCTCGGGCCGCAGCCGCCAGGCGTAGCGCTCGTACTGCACCTTCAGGCGCAGGAAGTCCAGGAGGATATAGACGTTCTCGCCGTAGTCGGACTGGGTGGTCGTGGTGTTGTAGTCGCGGTACTCGTCGTAGTGCTCGACTAGGGCTTGCAGCACTAGCTCGAACTGCCGGGCGGCGCGGGCCGGGGCGATCTTGCCGGACGACACGGCCTCGACCAACTTGGAGCGCGGCGCGTCGTCCTCGGCCTCGCGCGCCAGCCAGTTGGCGGTGCCTTGCGCGAGGATGCCACGGATGTTGCTCAGGGAGAGGAAGCGCACGGTGAACAGGTCGCGCCCGTACTCGGCGACGAACTCGCGCAGGTCGTCCCAGTCGTCGGCATCCAAGACCGTTTCGAGCACCGACAATCGCAGCCCGATACTGTGATCGACCCACAGGGTGCGGAACGAGTCGGCCATCTGGCGGAGGGCCGCAGCCGGCGGGCCGTCCTCGCTGGCGTCCTCGCCCCAGTCTTTGGCGGCGGCGAGCAGGGCATCAACTAGCCCCACTACCGCCGTGCGGAACAGTTGGTCGAACGACGAGACGCGCCGCCCCTCGGGGGGGTCGTTGCGCTCCATCTGCCGGGCCAACTTCAAGAGTTGGTAGCTCTCGCGCAGCAGCCCCAAACGCGGCAGCCGTTGGAGTAAGGATTCGAGCCACGAGTGCGCGGTTTGTGCCCGCAGTGCCGGCGTCGGCGCCCCCCCGTCGGCCGGCGGCGAAACCAACAGCGGCTCGCGCCGGAATGCGGCGACGAAGGCGGGCAGCACCCGGCGGCACGCGGCGGGGTCGTGCCCCAACAGGGCGCGCTCGACGCGGATGGCGAGCGCCTCCCAGTTGGCCAACTCGGCCGTCGGCCCGGCCGGCCCGGCGGCGGGGAGGGCCAGGTCGCCGCCGCGCGACAGCAGTGCCGCCAGCGAGCGCGCCGCCCCGGCGGTCTCCACGGCAGTTTGGATGCTGAGTTCGAGCAGACTCCCCTTCACCGCGCGGCGGCGGTCGAACTCCATGACGCCCTCGAGTCCCGCGGTCGGCTCGGGGACCGGCACCGCGTGGACGGCCTGGATGAGCGCGTGCAGGGCGGCGAGGTTCCGCCGGGCGCCGGCGAGCCACTCGCCCACCGCCTCGCTCGACTGGGCGTCGGCGCGCTTCCACAACTCCGGGAGCGCCGCGAGCCGCCAGAAGCGGGCCACCGCCGCGAGGAAGCGCAGGCGCTCCTCGCGCTCCTCGGCATCGGCGTCCAGCGCGAAGTCGCCGCCGTACTTGCCGCCCCCAGGGGGATTGCCGTCGGCGACGGCACCGTCCTCGCCGTCGTCGGCCGAGTCGCGGTAGGTGACGCCCTCGAACGCCGACGCGGCCACGTCGGCGCCCGGCTTCTCGCGCCGGGGTTCGGCCGGGGCGTCGAGTTCGGGCACCCGCCAGCGCGCGTCGGCGTTCACTTCGAGCAGTTCGAAGAAGCGCCGCACGAGCGCGGGCTTGTCGGGGGGGTTTGGCCCCGCCGTCACCGCCCCGCGCAGCCACCGGAACGCGAGCCGCACGAACGACGCGCTCGGGTCTTGCAGCGGCACCGCGTCGGCCTCCGAGAGCCACGTCATCAACAGCGCCAAGGACGCCGGGTAGTCGCCCCGCGCGAGCAGCGCTTCGATCACTTGCGCGAACGCCGGGGCGGTGCGGAAGCCGTCGCGGTGGCGGCGCCAGAAAGCGGGGTCGTTGGCCGGGCCGGTGCGCCAGAGCGCGGTCGCCTGGGCGACGTGCTCGGCCGCCTCGACGCGCTCCTGCCCGTTGACGTGCGGCAGGTCGGTCACGGTGGTCGTGGCGTAGCGGTCCCACCACGCCGCGAACTTCCGCAGGTTGGTGCGCAGCGCCTCCTCGACCCCCCGATCCGGCCCCGCGGCGGCAGCGGCGAGCACTTGCGCGTACAGGTCGAACTGCCGGCCCACGGTGAGGATCAAGTCCTCGCAGCGCGGGTCGCGCACCGTGTCGTCCCGCCCAGGGAAGATCGGGAACAAGCCCTGGTAGCCCAGAATGTTCCACGGATCGACGAGCGCGCCGCAGTCGATGCCGCGGTTGAGCAAGTCTTCGACTTCGGTGAGCAGCCGGAAGCGTGCCGCCAGGTCCGGCGACTCGGCGATGCGGTTCCCGGCTTCCGTTTGGCGCAGGCGAATCTCGGTGCCGAAGCGCGTGGCGGGGGCGGGAATGCGAGTGGTGCGCGCCCGCGCGGCCTGGGGGTAGCCCATCGCCGCGAACAGGAGTGCCAATCGGCGCTCCTGCAGGTGCAGCGCCCGCTCCTGGGCGATACTCTGGTTGAGGTACTGCCGCACCGAGGCGAACGGCTGGCGCAGGCGCGCCGCCTCCTCGCGCAGTCGGTCGCCGTCGGAGCCTTGCACCTGCGTGATGAGGCGCTTGTAGAACTCGTCGCGGTAGCGCGCGATGCGGCCCACGAGGTCCGAGAGCGTCACGCTACTGTCGTGGGCGCCGGGGCCGGAGCCGCTGACGCCCGCGCCCATGAGAATCGTGCCGCACAGCGCGGCGGCGGCTTCGAGCAGGCGCCCAGGGTTGGGGTTCGCCAGCCCGGTGGTGTTCGGCCACTTCTCGCCGTGGACGTAGCGCAGCAGTGAGTAGAACGTGGACTGGCGCAGCACGAAGCGGCGGTAGTACCCGCGCCCGTCGATCTGCTGGGGATCCCACTCGCCGAACAAGACACTCGGGCGCTTGGTGACGGGGTGGAAGTGGTCGATGGCGCGCGGGTCGATGCAGAGTTCGTCCAGCTTGGCGGGGTCGAACGCGGCGTCTTCGAGCAAGCCGCGGTCGGTCTGGTTGAGTAGCTCCAGCGCGGGCCGGATGAGGTCGGCGTAGTGGCCCGGCGCGACGCCGACACTCTGGAAGTACAGGGGGACCGGCGCCACCTTCTCGTGCGGGTAGTAATCCGTCTGCGGCCGCGTTTCGAGTACCGCGATGGGGCGGTAGCCGACGTAGTCGTTCAGGCGCGCGACCAACTGCGCGGGGGTGTCGTCGGGCCGGGCGAGGGCGACTTCGCAGGCGCGGGCCAGGAAGAAGGCGTTGAACAGGAACTCGTCGGGCTGGTGCGCGAGCAGGTCACGGTGGTGCACGCGGTACGCGGCCGGCAGTTCCGCGAACGCGGCCTGGATCACCCGACGGGCCTGCGTGGTGTCGCGGTAGGCCGCGGCGCCGGACGCCTGCAACTCGGCGGCGCGGTGCGACAGCCACGCCCCGGCCGACTCCCACGGCGCGGGGTCGGCGCCCTCCCGGAGTGCCGCGAAGACTTCGGCGAGTCCCTTGCGGAAGCGCGGGTCGGCGCGGCCGTCGGAGTAGTTCAGGTACCCCAGGAGCGCCGCGCCGTCGAGGCGGCGGGTGAGGTCCGCCCAGGGGGGGGGGGAGGGGGCGTCCGGCGTGTCGCTAGTCGTCGTGGGCATTGCGTCCTCCGCCCGGTTCCCGTCGCCGGCCCTTTAGCATAAACCACACCGGAGCACTCTACCAGACCCGGCCGCGCCCCAAGGTTGACAATGCCGCCCGACTCTCGACTCGCGGTGCTGATCTCCGGCGAGGGGACGACGCTCCAGAACCTGCTCGACCGGCGCGCCGCCGGGCAGTTCCCCGCGATTTCCTTGGCTCTGAGCCACCGCCCGAGCGCCGGCGGACTTGCCAGGGCCACCCGCGCCGGCGTCCCGACGGCCGTCGTGCCGAAGCTCGGCGGGGGGCCGGAGTTCTCGGCGCGCGTCTTCGCCGAACTCCGCTCCAATCGCATTGACTGGGTGGTTCTGGCCGGCTGGCTGCAACTCCTGCACATCCCCGGCGACTTCCACCAGAGGGTCGTCAACGTCCACCCGAGTTTGCTCCCCGCGTTCGGCGGCGCGGGCATGTACGGCCTCCGCGTCCACCGCGCGGCCTACGAGGCCGGGTGCCGGGTGGGCGGCTGCACGGTCCACTTC
>CAXTPM010000092.1:0-12742 GCA_964245865.1 uncultured Fimbriiglobus sp.
AGCTTCGACGGCAAAACGTGCCGCGTCACCACCTTCGAGGGCAAGACCTACTCCGGCGAGTTCCGCTTCGACCCCACGCCCGGCGCGATGCTGCTGGAGCTGACGACCGCCGGCCCCGGCGGCCCGCGCCGGCTCCGCGCGGCGGTGGCCGAGTTCACCGACGACCGGCTCGACCTCGCGCCCCCGCCCACCGAGGCGGGCGAACTCCTCAAGCCCGACAGCCGCGCCGACCCCGCCCGCCAGCGGATCGCTTCCTCGTTCCGGCACATCACGAAGGAGCACCGCGCCCGCACCGAAGCGATGCAGGCCGCGATGGCGGCCGAGCGCGCCGCGCTCCAGGGGGCGTGGCGACTCCAGCGCGTCGAACTCGCCCCCGGCTCCGGCCTCGACCCCGAGCAGGTCGCGCGGGCCCAGACGCTGACGTTCGGGCCGGACTACCGGGTCGATCTCGGCGGACCCGCCAAGCTGCCGCCGGGCGAGTACGACTACCTCGTGATGCCCGACCGGAACCCCGGCCGGCTCATCCTCGGGGGCGTCGGCAAGCGCGGCCGGCCGCCCGAGTTCTCGATCCCGTTCGAGTACCAGCGCGACGGCCGGACCCTGCGCCTCAAGGGGCACGTCACCAAGGACGGCGAGTTGACCCGCGTCAGCCCCGGCGGCACGTATCCCGACGGGCCGGCGAACGCCACCTACGTCTACGCCCAGGCCGACGACGCGCCGGCGCCGGGGGTGGGGGCCAAGCCGGCGCCCCCCCCGGCGCCGAAGCCAGGCGGCGGGCTCCCCGAGCCGGCCACGCCCGCCCCGGCGAGCCGATGAGCCCCGCCCAGGCCGAGGGGGGCCGCAAGGCCGCGCCCACCGCCGCGCCGGGTCTCCCCCGAGGCCGGGGAGTTTGCCTCCCGTGCCGCCTTGAAGCTGACCGACGACAGCCTCGCCGGCACCTGGAAGTGCGCCCCTAGTCCGACGCCCTGCGGGCGCTGCCGAACCGCCCGGAAGTGAAGGTGGTGATGACCGGGAGCTTCGCCGCCGAGCTGCTGCTAGCCGTCTTGTGGCGGTAACAATATTTCCGCGATTCCGCGCGGCACTACCCCGCCGGCCTTCCTGCGCCCCCCGGCGCCGTGGTACAACTCGGGGCGAGTGGTGGGTCGTTCGCCGCGTAGCACAAAAACTAACGCCCGATGGCCTGGGAAATAAGATCGCCCTCCGGGCCGAAGTACTTCTACCTGAGCCGCCGCGGCCCCGGCGGCCGCGTCGTAAAGACTTACTTCGGCAAGGGTTCCGGCGCCCAAAGCGCGGCCGACCTGGTCGCCTGGGCCAGGGCCAGGCGCGACGCCCCCCGCCAAGAATTGGCGTCGGCGCGGGCGCGGCTTGAGGCCGTTGACGGCGCCATGGCGGCGCTTGAGGGGGACGCGGGCGTGCTGTTCGAGGCGCTCCTGCTCTCCGAGGGGTACCACCGGCCCAACTACGGACCCTGGAGGAAGCGGCGTGGCACCGGGTAGCACCAACCAGTCGGCCCCGGAAGTGATGACCGCCGTCAGGGCGGCCGTCGCCAGGGCCAGGGCCGGCGACGCGGCCGCGGTCCCCGAGCTGCGGGGCCACCTCGACCGGCACCCCGAGATCTGGCGGACCTACGGCGACCTGGCGGCCCTGGCGGCGGGCGCCTGGACCGACCTCGCCGCCGGCCCGGACCTGCACCTGCGCGAGTGCCTGGGGCGCTTCGCAAAATCCCGGCGGGCCGAGCTGACCCGGCCCGGCGCGGCGCCGGCGGAAGTCATGCTGGTGGGGCGCGTCGTGGCGTGCGGCCTCCAAGTCGAGTACTTCTCCGCCCTGGAGGCGAAGTCGGTCGCGGCGGACGATCCGCCCAAACTGCACCAGTGGTGGGCCAGGCGGCACGCCCAGGCCCAGCGGGCGTTCCAGGCGGCGGTGGCGTCGCTGCTCACCGTGCAGAAACTCTTCCCCATCCCGCCGGTTCGGGCCGCCGCCCCTGCCGTAGTCGGGGAGTCCCAGGCCGCGACTACTATTGTCGCCGACGAGGCGCCGGCGACCGTGCCCGCGCAGGCGGAGGGTCAGCCCGAGGTTCCGGCCTTCCAGTCCACGCACTGGGCCGAGTCGACCGACGAACCCGCCCCGGCCCCGAGCCTGGTGAGGGTCAGAGCCTGACTGCCCGCATGGAGCAGGACGCGATGTGGCGGCAAGCGCCCGACTCGCGGGGCCGGCGCCGAGGTGGTATGCTGGGGCCGGGCGGGTGTGACCGGCGACTCGGGGGGCGGGCGCGTGACGGCGGACGAACTGCGGGCCAAGTTGGACGAACTCCGCGCCCTGCCGGGCGAAACCGAGTGGGTCGAGTTCAAGCACGCCGCGACCTCGTTCGACACCGAGGAGGCCGGGCGGTACTTCTCCGCGCTGAGCAACGAGGCGAACCTGAAGGGCCGGCGCCACGCCTGGCTCGTCTTCGGCATCGAGGACCGCACGCACGCCGTCGTCGGCACCAAGTACCGCACCCACCGCCCGAAGCTCGACGGCCTCAAGTTGGAAGTCGCCAACCACACGACGGGGCGGCTGACGTTCGACGACATCCACGAACTCGAACTCGCCGAGGGGCGCGTCGTCCTGTTCCAGATTCCGGCGGCCGTGCAGGGGGTGCCGACCGGCTGGAAGGGGCACTTCTACGGCCGTGACGGCGAGTCGGTGGTCGCGCTGAGTCTGCACGAGATCGAGCAGATCCGCGCCCAAGCGGCCCGGCCGGACTGGTCCGCCGGCGTCTGCCCCGAGGCGACCTTGGCCGACCTCGACCCGAAGGCGCTGGCGTTCGCGCGCCTGCGGTACAAGGAGAAGCACCCGAAACTCGCGGCCGAGGTGGACGGCTGGGACGACCCGACATTCTTGAACAAGGCCAGGGTCACGGCCGGTGGCCGCATCACCCGAGCCGCGCTGGTGCTGCTGGGGCGCGAGGAGGCCGCGCACCACCTCTCCCCCGCCGTAGCGCGGGTGTCGTGGATCCTCAAAGACTCCACCGGCGCCGACCTCGACTACGCGCACTTCGACCCGCCGTTCATCCTCAGCGTGGACGAGGTTTACAAGCGGGTTCGCAACCTGACGCTGCGCGCGATGGACGGCGCGTCGCTCTTCCCGAAGGAAATCACCAAGTACGACGACTGGGTGATCCGCGAGGCGCTGCACAACTGCATCGCCCACCAGGACTACTCCCAGGGCGGCCGCATCAACATGGTCGAGCAAGACGACTCGCTCTTGTTCACCAACTTGGGCAGTTTCATCCCCGGCACCGTCGAGAGCGTCATCGCGCGAGACGCCCCCGAGGAAACGTACCGCAACGACATGCTCGCCAAGGCAATGGTGAACCTGAACATGATCGACACCATCGGCAGCGGCATCCGGCGGATGTTCCGCAAGCAGAAGGAACGCTTCTTGCCGATGCCCGACTACGACCTGTCCGACCCCAAACGGGTCAAGGTCCAGATCATCGGCAAGATTCTCGACGAACGATTCACGCGGCTCCTCATGACCCGCACCGACCTAAATCTGCTCGACGTGATCGCGCTGGACAAGGTGCAGAAGCGACGCCCGATCCCCGACCACGTTTACCGCTCACTCAAACGCTGGGGACTAATCGAGGGGCGCAAGTCGGCGCCGTTCATCTCGGCCGCCGTCGCCGTAGTCACCGAGCAGGAAGCGGGCTACATCCACAACCGGGGCGCGGACAAGGACTACTGCAAGCGGAAGGTCGTGGACTATCTGGAGCAGTTCGGCCGCGCGACCCGCAAGAAGTTTGCGGAACTCTTGGTGCCCATGCTCTCGACCGCGCTTAACGAACAGCAGAAGCAAGACTTCGTGAAAAACTTGATCCAGGAGATGAAGAAGTCGGGGACGATCCAGAAGGCTTCCGGCGGGCGGGCGGACGCCGTCTGGGTCTTGTCTAAACCGGATCAAGCCACCGGTGAGCTAGACTAGCCCGAACGCGGTTTCCTGGGTAGTGTGTCGCCACAAACCCTTGGTCTTGCTTGCTTTGTGTCTTGTCTAGACTCGGCCGCGTCTCCAAGCGCTTTAGACAAGACTCCCAAGACGGTCGCATGCGACTGGGATGTAACTGGGCGTTACTTCGGGCGGGTTCTGGCGGGCCCAAGGGACGCGTAACCTACTCGATTGACGGCAGTTCGGCGGATGCGAAGTCCTGTGACTGGGATGTAACTGGCGCTTCTTTCGCCCCGCTATCTGCTCCGGCCGCCCCGCTGTACTAACGCTTACCTCAGCGACTCGTCGAGTCGCGCCGGGCACGGACGCGCGGACCCGCCGCCCCTCGCCCGCTGCCCGGCCCCCACCATGCCCACCGACCACATCGAGCGGGGGTTCGAGACCGTCGTCGCCAGCCTGACCGCCGGCGGCTACGAGCAAGCTGCCGCGTCGGGGTTTGACGCCAAACTCGCCCTCGACTCTGCGGCGCTGGTGCGCTTCCTCAAAGCCAGTCAGCCGGCCGAGTGGGCGAAACTCGCCGCACTGTACGGCACCGAGGTCGAAGAACGGGTCGAGCGCACCGAGTCGGGGATGAACGGCGTCAGCGCGTCGCAACTGCCCGAGAAGTTCGGCGGCGAGAACTACCACCTGCTGATCGTCGCGGAGAAGTACCAGACGGGATTCGACCAGCCGCTCTTGCACACGATGTACGTCGATAAGCGCCTCGACGGCCTCCAGGCGGTGCAGACGCTTTCGCGGCTCAACCGCACCTGCCCCGGCAAGGAGGACACCTTCGTGCTCGACTTCGCCAACCGCGCCGACGACATCCGCAACGCGTTCAAGCCCTACTTCGAGGCGACCGAGATCGAGGAGTGCGTCGAGCCGAACAGGCTCTACGAACTCAAGCGCAGGCTCGAAGACTTCCAGGTCTACCACGCCGGGGACGTGCTCGACTTCGCCGGGGTGTTCTTCCGGCCCGCCGGGCGGCACCGCCCCCACGACCAGGCCGCGCTGCACCGCGCGATCGACCCGGCGGTGAAGCGCTACGACGCGGAGCCGGCCGAGCGGCGTGCCGACTTCCGCGCGCTACTCGGGACGTACCTGAAACTCTACTCGTTCCTCTCGCAAGTGGTGGACTTCACCGACGCCGACCTGGAGCGCCTGTACGCCTACGGGCGGCTGCTCCTGACCAAGCTCAAGGCCGACGGCGCCGGCGGGGCGCTCGACCTCGACGACGACGTGCGGCTGACCTACTACCGCGTGGCCGTCACCCACGAGGGGGGCGTCGCGCTCGCCGCCGGCCAGACCACCCCAGTCGCCGGCCCCGCCTCGGTGGGCACCGGGCGGGCCAAGGAGGAGGACATCGCGGCCCTCTCGGAGATCGTGGGCGCCCTCAACGAGCGCTTCGGCACCGAGTTCACGCGGGCCGATCAACTCTGGTCCGACCAGGTGATCGAGGACATGAGCCGGGACGAGGGGCTCGGCGAACAGGCTCGCAACAGCCCCATCGAGAACTTCAGGCTGGAGTTCGACCCGAAGGTGATGGACGCGGTGGTCGCCCGCATCGAGCGCAACAGCGGCATCGCCAGCCAGTTCTTCAGCAACGAGGAGCTGCGGGCGCTAGCGGTGCGGATGATGATGGCCGAAGTGTATAAGCGGCTCCAGGCCGGGACGGCCCCCGAGGGCGGCCGCTGAACCCGGCCACCCTGGTGGAACTCTCACCGCCGATCGGAGGTCGGACGAGTTGACGTTGTCCACTCTCGGTGCGCCTCCGAGTCCACCGTGTGGGTTATTCGTGTGATCGCCGGATGGTTCGCCACGGGGGGACTGCTTAAGACCGCGCCGATTTTGTGGGAACGCGGCTGGGGAGTTGTTCGTGAATCGGCCGCGCTCGGGGCGCCGGATCGATGCCCGGCCGGGGAAATTCGGCCCGGCCGCGTGGCCACACCTCGACCCCGGTCGTAGTATCCGAGCGAGCCGCCCACTCAAACGAGAGTGCCCCCATGACTTCGAGTCCAAACGAGAGTGTTGCCACCCCAGAGCAGGAGCAAAACTCATCTCGGGACTCGGCGCACATCAACGTGAAGTTGTTCGACCTGATCCTGCTGTTCCCGTTCGCCATCCACTCCGGCGACGGCAAGGACATTGACGAGCCGTACGCGCCGCGCGGGACCGAGCGGCTCAACGGCTGGGTGGGCCAAATCAGCGCCCCCCCCACCACGGCCGTCTGGCGGGAACTCGGGGAGCGCTACCCCGACCCCGACGCCGGCGACCGCCTGACGCAGTACGCGGAGTGGGTGTACTTCCACCCGTTCATCCGCAGCTTCTTATACGAGAGCAAGTCGGACCGCCGCGATCGCCGGGGGGGCGCGACGCAGGTCGGGAAGTCGATGCGGATTCTGCGGCGGCTCGACTGCGACGGAGCGAGCCTCGTGGCCGAGTGGTACGGGGGCAAGGCGATCCTCAGCGTGCGTAACGTGCTGCTATACCTATTCGACACGGGGGTCGGGGTTCTCTCGGTCGAACTCGAGCGCGACGGGCCGGGCCTGACCCTGAAGCAGACCCTGGACCTGCAAGACAAGATTCGCCGACTGTACGCCCCCTACTTCGGTCAAACCGACGGCGGCGGGGTCTACGGGGGCAACTGCCTGAGCCGAGTGACGCTACGACGCGCCGGAACGCCCGATATCGTGAGCAGCTTTGACAACGCGACGGAGCAGCTCCAAAACGTGGTGACTCACCTGGAGCCTCACACGGCCGGGGTCTGGCGCGAGTTGATGCGGCCGCTCGCGCCGGCCGAAATCGGGGCGGGCGACGCGGGACTGCGGTACGAGCAGATTATCGACGATCGGATGCCGATGTTGAGCTACCTGGCCGTGGACGGCCCGCGCCGCATCACCGAAGGCGACTGGCTGCGCCTCGCCGCTGTCAATGACCACGGAGAGTCGAAGACTAACCCGTGCAGCCCCCAGTTCAAGGCCGGGGGGATCGAGCGGTTCGCCTACGACCGCTTCTGGTCCGCCGACGGCGCCCTCCCCGCCCAGCACGACTGCCACCAGACGCGCTGGCTCTGCTGCGGCTACTCACTGACGGCGGTGGGGGACGCCAACTCCGGCTTCTTCACCGACGCTTGGACCGGCGCGCGGGCGCACGCCCGCTACCACTACCTCAAGCTCGCCCTCGTGGCCCACTTCCACCGCGCGTCGCTGTTGCGCTTCGAGAAGCGCATCGCCGACGCGGGCGAGCAACTCCAGCAGGGCAAAGGCGGCGAAGACGCGAGGCTGAAGACCTACGCCAAACGCCTCGCCCGCATCCAACTCGACCTGCTCGCGTTCCGCAACATGTACTGGTTCACCGAGGTGAGCAACCAGGTCCAGCCGCAGGAGCTGTTCGACATGATGAGCGGGCACCTCGGCACGCGGAACCTGTTCGAGCAGGTGTTCGACAAGTCGGAGAAGGCGAGCCAGATCGTGCGCTCCAACCGCGAGCAGGAGCGCAACGAGAGTTCGCTGCGGCTGGGGGTGGTGGCGGCCGTTTTCTTGCTGGTCGCCCCCGTCGTCGCGGCGCTGTTCACCACCGAGGAGGTCGCGCAGTACTGGCGGCCCATCGGCGCGATTGGCCTCTGCTTCGGGGCGCTGCTAACCGGCTTGAGTCTGTCGGACTGGCTCTCCCAACTCATCACGCGAGTGAAGTCGAGCTGGGTTGGCTCGCTCACCGCCGGAGTGTTGGGGCTGTTATTCGTTCTGTTTTGCCTCACCATTCCATGGGCTCGCCCGAAGCCGCCGGCGGCGACCACACCGGCGGCGGGAGTGGCGAGGTAATGTCGAAGAAGCAAGACCGCAAGAAGGCCAGGAAGCAGCCCGGCGCGGCCGCGTTCGCCCACTACCTGCGGGTCGAGGCGGTTAACCTCGGCTCGTTCGTCTACAACACCGCCGACCTCAGCACGATTCGCGGCGGCCTCCTCGTGCTGAGGGCCAAGGATGTCGCCGAGCGCTACCTGCGCGACCTCCCCGGCGCGATGTAACGCGCCGAGATGCGGGTGACGGCCGGGGCATCGCAGGCGATTTTCGGACTGCCGGCGGGGGTCGGCGCCGAGGAACTGCGCGACCGACTCGACGACCACTTGCGCACCCACCTGCAACTCAAGTTCGCCACGTTCCTCGTGGACATTACCGCCGCCCAAGCCAAGGATGGTGGGCCGAAATCGCTCGACCGCATCCGCGAAGAGTTGATCGCCAAGAACCGCTACCGCCAGATGCGGGGACTCGCGGTCGTGCCGCCTGAGGTCCGCGACCACGCCGGCCCCGACTCCTACGCCCTGCCGTGCGAAGTCGATTTCACGCGCTCGGCCGTCGCCGTCGAGATAGTGGGGGACGACCGGCGGCGCGTCTCCAGGTGGCCCTCGACTACCGTCACCACGGCGATTCGCGCGTTTGGCACACTCCCGCCGGTGGGCACGGTCATTCATTACGCCCTATTGCTCCGACCGGCCGAGTAGATCGAAGACCTGCCGCAGCGCCCCCGGCCGGTCGCGGCCGGCCCGCCCCCCGTAGTGGTCGATCTAGACCATTTGTCCCCGTGGAACCTCGGGCGGCAGGTCGTCGGCAAGTTCGACGAACACCAGCCAGTCGGCCGTTGATCACGTCGCCCGAGTCGAGGTGGCCGAGCAGCAGTGAGCGGATCGCGGCCATCTCCAGGTCGCGCCCGCCGAGGAAGTAGGTGGTCGGGGTCATGGTGCGCTCACAAGGCGGCCGTCGCGGCGGGGCGGACGGCGTGGCCGTTCTCGTACACCAGCAGGTCGCCCCCAGCACTCACCTTGATGACGAACCCGGCGTCGGCGACGCCCCTGAGGTCGCCGGAGAGCGCGGCCGCTGCCGCACGGCCGCTACCGCCGCCCGTGTCGGCGGGGCCGCGAACCAAGCCGGGTATGTAGCGGTACGCCAGGGAGGTCAGCCCGCCGTCCCGCTCGATCAGGTGGACGCCGTCCAACTGCAAGAGCGTGCGCAAGGCAGGGAGGGGGACGGTCGTGACCTGGGCCGTGTCGGACGGGTGGAGTCTCGAAGTCACGTTGCTGCGCATCGGCACCAGGAGCGGCGCCGGGTCGGCCCCCGGAGGTGCGAACAGCGGCCGCGCGGGACTCGCGCCGGCGTACGCCCTCTGATCGACGAACGCCAGCAGACTGCTGGAGCGCTGGTCGAGCAGTTCAAAGGTCACGGCGATGATCCGCTCCACGAGCGCGTCCCGTCGGGCAGACCTGGCGAAGAACTCGCGGAGCTTGGCCTCGGCCACGCGGAACGGCTCCCACCGCCACTCGTAGCCATCGTGCCACAGCGCGAGGTTCCGGCGCGAGTAGACCTCCACCCGCCCGTCGCGGACGGCGATGGTCGGCCCGCTCGCCCAAGTGGTGAGGCGCGAACACGCGGTCTGGCGGTAGTGGTCATCGCTGTGGCAGTGCGAGATGACGGCGGCGATGTCCAACGACGCCCAGTCGATCAAAGCAGCGATGCCGTCGCCCTGGACTAGTTCGGTGTGGCTGCGGAGGCTCTCGCTGCTGAGGTGCAGGCCGGGCCGGCAGCCCGGCTCGCCCACCCAGAGGCACTCGACGCAGACGGGCAGCGTCATCGAGTCCGAAAGGTCGGATTCGGGCACCTCGTCGTCGGTGCCCCCTGCCGCCCCCGCAGGTTTCGCCTCCAGACTCGGAGGGCCGAAGTTGGGCACGCGGTCACTCAGGACGAGGGTGCACTTGACCGGCCGGCCCTCCAGCCCCCATGACGCTAGCCGGCGGCACAGTTGCAGAACGTAAACCAGGTTCAGTTTGCGGAGTTTGTAACCGGGCGCGGTCGGGTCCGGCGCCGCCTTGCCGATCGCCGACGTGATCACCCGGTCGAGCGGGTCGCCCCGAGAGTCGGCCGGGTAGCCCGGTATCTCGTGGTACTCGGAGCCATCGAACGTCACAGGCGAGGCCCGGTAGGCCGGCTGCAGGATGCGCCGCTGCGGGGAGAGGTCGAGCCAGGGACTCGGCGGCAACTTCTGGAGTGGGCGCGGGTAGCCCTCCCCAGTATACGGTGTGCCGGCTCGCGCGACTCGGCCGAGGGCGCCGACGAGGGGCCGAGTCAGGAACTGAGGCGACTCAATGCAGATCGCCAGGGTGCCTGCCAGGTTCGACAGCCAAGTCGGGACCCGGTCGTGGCAGACGAGTACCGCGATCGGCCCACCCAGGATCGGAAACGGGGTAAATCGATCGACCCGGACATCCGGGGTTTCAGAGGGCAGCAGGTTGATCGCTCGGCAGCAGGTGATGGCGTTGCGGAGATTCCTTTCCGAGTCATCATTGCCAGTTTCGGCCTCGAGTGAAAACTCCCCGTTCGGGGCGAATTCCTCGTTGATAACTCGGCCCAAATCGCCGGCCAAGTAGCCCAAGACATCGAGGAGTACGACCGAAGTCTCGGAGGCTCCCGCTATCGTTTTGAGGGATGTCGGCCGGTCGGGCCGTCTGATCTCCCCACTGGCTTCGTCGCTGAGGGCTGTCAGCCACTGGTCGGTCTGCTGATTGCGCGGGGCTTGAGGTTTGGCGAAATCGTAGTAATAGATCGTCATAAACACATGTGAGGGACAAAATCGTAGGCGGGGCTTGGGCGGTGAGACGCCTCGGAGGGAAGTGTAAGAAAATCTGGGCGTCGTCGCAAGGTCTGACCCGGCCGGGGGTGCGAACTACCCGGCGACGGGGAGCGACAGCGTGACCCTGCACAGCTTCTCGATGCCGCCGACGCGCCGTGGTTCAGCGAGTAGCCCGGCGCTTTCGAGGCGCTTCAGGGCGGCGGCGAACTCCGGGTTGACGGGCCGCGTCCCGCCGCAGCGATCAAACTTGAGCTTAAGGCGGCCACCCTTTACCAACAAACCAGCGCACACCGGCTTCGGCTTCCTAATCAGGTCGTCGGGCATGGCCCACTGGAACAGGACGACGAGAACAGCCAGCAGTTCGCCGGGCCGGAGCCGGAGGGTGACATCTGCCTTGGTAAGTTCGAGGTACTCTGACAACCGCCGCGCGAAGTCGGCGGGCACCACGATCCCTTCACTCTTGCGCCAGCGACTGTCGTGGGCCGCGACGACGGCAGTGAAGGTTACCCGGCACGCCTCGACCAGCTTGGCGATGGGCGCCGCTTTGGGCTTCGCGCCGGTGAGAATCTGCCCCTTCAGCAACTGGAGGTGCTGACTGAGGGGGTGAGTGACCTGCGAGGCGTCGGCGTTGAAAAACTTCCACGAATCAAGCGCGGCGCAGGCAAGATTTACAACCGGACTGAGGCGCATATCGGCCGACTGGTCCGCGTCGTCTTGGGGCACGGTGGCCCCGGCCGCGCTCCCCTCTCCTGCGGGAATGGACTCGCGCGGGGAGGGCTTCAGAGCGATTCTCAAGTAGGCATCGAGTTGGCCAGGCCCCTTCTCTGCCGGGAAGTACTTCCGAATCCGCGCCGCCCGGTACACCGCCGCATCGCGAATGGGGCCGGCCGGCATGGCCGCCGCCGCCCGGTGGTGCAGGCGGTACAACTCCGCATGAACAGGCCAGTCCCAGTGACGGGGGAACAGGGCCAGGACCAAGAATTCGGCGAAGAACGCTTCCCGTCCGGCAGTGCAGAGAGCGAGGTACGGCTTGACCGCGTTCGCAGCGACCTCGGACGGACTCGAGCCGGGCGGCGCTGGCATCGACGCCAACTGCTCCCGGTACTGGAACTCGCGGAGGGCCACGACTAACTTCTCACGAACCTCCTGTATCTCGTGGCGATCGTCCTCGGGGAACTGCTCCAGATTCACATCGGCCGGCACGGGGAGTGGGGCGGTGCCCGCGATCGGTGCCTTAGCTAAAACAGAACTCCCCGATTGAACCACGATCTGCAAGGTGTTAATGACCGTGTAGCCGCCGTGTACGTACTCCTGCGAGTCCTTGAGCGCCGCCACGACGCTCCCGCCGTCCCTCAACTTGTTGCCCAATGAGGTTGGGTCGAGACACGCGAGTGCTCCAGTGATTAACTCCCGAAAGACCTTCAAGCGCAAATCGTACTCTGTGCCTCGTAGATTGGGGGCGTCGTCCGACATCCCCCAGCCGGCGGCAGCCCGGAGTTTGCGGAGGATATGAGACCACTGCCCGCACGTCTTTTCGTCGTGGATGAACTCGCGACGCATCGAAACAGAAACCCGCTTCGCGAGAATGCGCAGGCGCCCAAGGTAAGCAAAGATGGCTTGCTCGTCGAAATGCCCGCTCGCACCGACGGCTGGTGCCAGGCTACGGCGTTCATGAGTTTGAGTGAGCGCGGACATCATTCAATCCACAAAGTACTAACAACGAGGGCCAGATCAGCTTGGTGTATTGCTTACAAACTGCCGGCATCACCGGGAAGGTACGCAAAGGCTGCGCCGCCATGGCGAAGTCGGACGAATCGAGGCCGCAACAGGTTCGCGGCGTTACCCGGCGTCGGGCCAACTTTAGAACGCCGCGCCTCGAAAAGCCAATAAATTCAAGAGCGATCAACCATCTTCGGATCGCCCCACTTGGACCAGACCTCGGAATCGGCTGGGCGAGAAAAATCGCTCCGACTGGGAGGCGATTGGCCACCAGCGAGGTGCTGACAACCAATGATCCGGGGTCAGGCGTGGCACGGGCCGTGTCGTGGAGAAGCACTCCAGCAGACCGGGAAGCGACGGCTAACCCGTTGGCGACGCGGGCAGAGATTAGAGTCGCTGCACAATAGCGGTTGATCGGTTCAAGCCGACGCGCTGCCCT
>CAXTPM010000093.1:0-1444 GCA_964245865.1 uncultured Fimbriiglobus sp.
GCCGCCGCGGCCGCTGTGCGAGCAGGGGCTGGAGGTCATTTACGAGTGCTGGCTCTACCCCCGGCGCACCGACGACCCGCCCCTGTGCCTGCACGTGACCGAGTTGCCTGAGGGCGTGAAACCCGGCCCGAAGTTCGAGCCATCGCTGGCGGTCGAGTTCGCGGGCTACTACTTCAAGCTGATGCAGTACGAGTCTCAGGAACCCGACCCGGCGAACCCGCGCGAGCGCGTGGTGCGCAAGGCGCCGCTCTTGGTCGGCCGGTCGTTCCGCCTCAAAGACCCGCCGCCGCAGGCCGCGGCCGATGATGTGTGGTCCAACGGGTTCGTGCCGTTCTTCCTCGCCGGCCTCGGAACCCTGAGCGCCGCGGCGCTGGGCTTGAGCTATTGGTTCAGGCGCGGCGACCGGGCCACGAAGGCGGCCCTGGCCGCGCGGCGCGCCGTGAACCCGTTCGAGTCCGAGTGAGTCCCGCCGATCTCTCCCCCTCCCCAACCTGAAGTGAGGATTGCGATGGCTACCCTTACCCCCGGCGCTGCCCCGCCCGCCAAGCCCGCCCGCGCTCCGGTGATCGACCTCACGCCCTCGGCCAGCGAGAGCCGCGCGGATCGCCTCATCAAGAAGCAAATCCCCGCGTGGATCGTCAGCGGGGTGGTGCACGTGGCGCTCATCGGGAGTCTGATCGCCGCCGACGGGTTCATGGGCAAGCCGCCGGCCGAGGCGCCCTCCGATCAGTTGCTCACGGTGGTGAGCGCCGAGGAGAAGGACAAGCCCGACGCGGACCTGACCAACCCCGACCTCGGCATCGACGCGACGATCCCCGCCGCAGTCGATGCCGAGAACATCGCCAACCTGAACGTCGAAACGGCGGTGCAGGCGAAGGACGACCCCGGCCTCAAGACGGCGCTGACTAACCCGGCGACGGACCTTGTGGCCCCCGCCGGCGCCGACGCGGCCGACCTGGCCGGCGCCGCGGGGAGCGCGGGCGATCTCCTCAGCGGCCCCGGCGGCGGCGGCTCGGCGAACTCGAACCCCTTCGAGGGGCGCGGCGCGGCCACGCGCAGCAAACTCATCGAGTCCGGCGGCGGCAACGCCGAGAGCGAGGCGGCGGTGGCGAAGTCGCTGGTGTGGCTGGCCTCGAAGCAGAACAAGGACACCGGCGGCTGGGCGTTCGACGGCGACGCGAAGTTCCGCGACGACACCGCCACCGCCACCGCACTCGCCATGCTCCCGTTCCTCGCCGCCGGGCAGACGCACCTCTCCAACGAGAAGGACAACGTTTACAAGCCGACCGTGCAGAGGGCGGTCAAGTTCCTGCTCGACAAGCAGAAGCAGGACGGCAGCTTCCGGGCGATGACCAACATGTACTCCCAGGCGATCATCGCGGTCGCGCTGTGCGAACTGCTCGGCATGAGCAACGACTCGGCGCTCGTGACCCCG
Organism: uncultured Fimbriiglobus sp.; assembly: GCA_964245865.1. Lineage (GTDB taxonomy): Bacteria > Planctomycetota > Planctomycetia > Gemmatales > Gemmataceae > Fimbriiglobus. The sequence goes on from CAXTPM010000093.1 coordinate 1,436, forward strand.
TGCCAGCAG
>CAXTPM010000093.1:1454-12540 GCA_964245865.1 uncultured Fimbriiglobus sp.
ACTACATCGTCAAGGCCCAGGCGTCTAACGGCAGTTGGGGCTACCAGCCGGGACTGGCGGGCGACACCTCGATTGTGGGCTGGCAGATTCAGGCACTCACCTCGGCGCGCTACACCAAGAAGCTCGCTGTCAAGCCCGAAGTCATCGAGAAGGCGAGCAAGTTCCTGGACAGTGTCGCCGGTGGCCCGCAGAACTCGCGCTTCGGCTACCGGGACCGCGGCGCGTCCGGCGCCCCGCTCACCGCCGTGGGACTCCTGAGCCGCTACTACGCCGACCGCTGGACCTCGACTAACCCCGCGATGGCGGCGGGCGTGAAGTACCTGCTCGAGAGCCAGCCGGGGTCGGGCGAGTTCAACATGTACTACCTGTACTACGCCACGCAGGTGTTGCACTTTTTCGAGGGGCCGGAGTGGCAGACCTGGAACGTGAAGATGCGCGACCTACTCGTCGCCAAGCAAGTCAAGCCCGGCAAGCCCGAGGCGGGGAGCTGGCCACCCGACGACAAAGAGATGGGCCGCGACACCGGGCGACTCGGCACGACTTGTCTGTGCCTGCTCACGCTCGAGGTTTACTACCGCCACTTGCCCACCGGCAAGCGCGGCTTCGGCGGGCTGAAGGAGTTGCAGCGCGGGCTGTAGGAATTGATCCGCTGACTTCCGGGCGGCGAGCGCCGGCCCTCCGTGTGCGCCGAGGGTTGCACACACGGAGAGCCGACGCTCGCCGCCCAGAAGACTGTTGCCGCCTACCGCAAATCCAGGTCTCCCGACCCGCCGCCTACCTGCACGGTCAGCCCGGATTTGGCCGGGTCGGCGTACTGAGCGGGGAGGGAGAACCAGCCGACCACGGGGGGCGGCGTCGGGACGCGCGCGTCGTCGCCGTCCCGCGCGCGGGCCGAGGGCTTCGGGTCCGGCGACGCGACGCCGACTTGGGCCGGGCCGACCGGCACCGCGTCGAGGCGGAAACTGCCGTCGGGGTTGATGCCGATCTGGTGGACTGTGCCGTCGGACGCCTTGAGGGTGACGCTGCCCGACACCACCGGCTTGCCCTGGTAGGTGATTTTGCCGGCCACGGCGGCGGTGCGCGCCCCGCACCCCGGAAGGGCGAGCAGGCCGGCGGCGACTAGCACGAGAATCGCGCGGCTCATGGGGGTTGCACCACTTCGCCGCCGTTGATGCTGGCCATCAGCTCGAGTTGGTCGGCCGCGCTGTAGGTGACGAAGCGCACGCCGCCGTCGCCCATGCCCCAGTTGCCCCCACCCGTGTGGGTGCTCCAGTAGTGCGTGTGAGAGCAGCGGCCGTTGACGGTGTCGGTGCGGTACTTGCTCGGGCGCGGGCAGGCCGGGGTCATGCCGTCGGTGGCGACGCCGTAGTAGTCGTCGTTGCTCGGCACGGCCAACAGGGTGTCGAAGTCGGTGGCGTAGAGCCAGCCCCAGCCGTAGGGTGAGGCGGGCGTGATCGACATGTGAACGGGCCGTTCGCCGACGGCCACGGTGTTCGAGGTTCCGTCGCTGATACTGGCAATCCTGACCGGCTTCTTGCCGACGCTGCGCTGGTAGGTCGAGACAGCGAACAGGCCGTTGCGGGCGTTGGTCCCCCAGCCCCCCTTCTCGTTCCAGTCGTCGTTGCCCGTTACGCCCATGTAGTTACTCAGGTAGACCGAGTCGCTGCCATTGGGGAGCGTCTGGCTGCTGTTGGGGTCGGAGGGGCACTGGTACGTGGCCATCGGCCTGCTGCGGACGAGCGTGCGCGCGGCAGCGTAGTCGGCCGAGGTGATTTTGCCCACGACCTGCGCTTGAGTTGCCGCCTGCTCGATGTACGGCAGGATGCGGAACTGCCACGACCCGAAGCCGTCGGCGGTGGTGGGGTACGGCGTCCCCGTACACGGCACGGGGCTGGTGCTCGACTGGGTGTGGTTGCCGTTGGAGGCGTTGGCCACGCATTTGTCGCTCGCGCGGTACGGCCGGGGGGTCGGGAACTCCCCCACCGCGTCGTGGTAGCCGTGCAGCGCCAGTGCGATCTGCTTGAGGTTGTTGCTGCACTTGGTCCGCGCCGCGGCCTCGCGGACTTTCTGCACGGCGGGCAGCAGGAGGCCGATCAGGATGGCAATGATCGCAATCACAACCAGAAGCTCGATGAGCGTGAACGCCAGGCGGCGGGGCCGGAGTGTGGGCGATGGGCGCACGAAATATCCCTGAGGGCGGACGATGGAAAAGGCGGACGAGTGAGAGGTGGCGGTAGGATACGGGAAATCTGAAGGAAGTGTGAAGGGCAAATCGGGGTATTTTCCTGGTTGGTGCGCTTGACTAATCCGATGCCGGAATTAGTCTCCCGGCGACAAGGGCGGACGCAGCAGGTGGGCGGAAGGGCTTAGTGAATGTGTGCGTGCATGCAGTAACAATGCACTGGATTGGCAAATAGCCGGCGGGCCGGCTTAAGCCGGCCCGCCGGCACTGGGGTTCACTCAGCGGCCTTACCCGGTTTCGGGGGCGGAGGGGTGTTTGCGTTTTTCCCGTACTTCGGCATTTCCGGGGGCGGGGTCGGCCCAGTCGTGCTCGACGTGGTAGCAGAGGAACCGCCGCACCCGGACACGGCGAGCAGGACGCCAGTCGCACAAACGCTCAAGAGCCACTTCGACTTTATCATCAAACACTCCGTCAGAGATGAGAATCTACATCGGCCTGATCGAGTAAGGCCGGCCGCACCCGCGTGTGAGGCCGGCGCTGCCAGAATAGCGACTAGTCGCCAATCGAGGGCAAGTCTTGGACTTCGCCGCCAGTCGTGCTGCCGGCCGCTTGGAACTGCCACCAGGCCTTGGCACCGTTGAACATCGGGTTGCCGTTCGAGTCATACGGAGCGCCCGGCCAATCGACGATCGGGTTGCCCGCGGAATCAACGCCGTTGGTGCCGACCCCCTTCTTGAACTTGCGCACCGAGCCGTCACCGAAGCCGAACTGAACGAGGCCGGTGTGCTTGCTCCCGAAGTTGAACCAGTTCGCCGGCGTACCGAGACCCCAGGCAGTTGGGAGAGACCCGGCGCCCATCCAGGTCAGTGCGAAGGTGCGGGTACCCCGCTCTTCGCCGCCGAGTGTTTCGCCGAAGGCAACGGTGTTGGAAGTGCCGTCGGTGATGCCGGTCAGCTTCACTTTCGAGCCCTGGTAGAAGATGCCAGGGCGGCTGCCCCAGAACGGGTCGTCGCTCTTGCCGAACATCCCGGCGCAGCCGACGTAGTTCGAGCGGCCGGCGTTGTAGGCGTTACCGCCGACAGCGTTGTAGGTGCCCGTCAGGGTGCTGCCCGAAACCGTCAAGCCGATGAAAACCCCAGTAGTCGGCGTGATGCTTTCGACATCGTCCGATGGACACTGGAACATTTTAATCTTCGCGCGGGCGGCAGTAATCGTTGGGGCGTCCACGCCGTGGGCGATTGAACCCCACCAGTTGATCGGCCAGCCGTCTTTAAGCATGTCCATGTTCATCTGGCGGTAGACGTTTTCCTGCTCCAAGTACGGCAGCAGGAAGGCCAATTCACCGATCCACGAACCGCCGGTCGGGTTGGCAGTTGTCCCCTTCGGAAGGCCGGAAGGCAGGTAGCCGTAGGCGCTCTCGAAGTTGTGCAGAGCCAGCGACATCTGCTTGAGGTTGTTCTGGCACGTCGTGCGCGCCGCGGCCTCGCGCACCTTCTGCACGGCGGGCAGCAGCAGCCCAATCAAAATGGCAATGATGGCGATCACGACCAGCAGCTCGATGAGCGTAAAGGCGTGACGCGGCGGGCGGTACTCGTGAGAGTTACGCAACGGGAGTCTCCGAACGAGAAATGAACGAACGGTCGAATTGGAGAGGGCTGGCGTAGATTACCGCGACTCTCATGAAATTCCAACCAAATTCTCGTGAGTTTCGACAATTTATTTCGTCCGCACGCGAACACGCGTTCTACGCTTGCGCCGCCGGCCCCTCAATCACGTTAGTAGCATCCCGCGCAGCACCTTGTAGTCCGTCTTCCCCGTCCCCAGCACGGGGATCGCGTCCACCCGGCGCACCTCGTCGAGGCGCATCACCCCGCGCAGTCCGGCGGCTTGCAGGATGGCGTTGGCGTCGCTCAGGCCGATGTCGCGCGTGGTGAACAGTACCACCTGCCGGCCGTCTGGGGTCTCGACCCCCTCGACCGCGACTTGTGGCCCGGCGTCGGTCGGCGGAAACTTCTCGGCCAGGGGTTCTTCGAGTGCGGGCAGCGAGATCATCTCGCCGCCGGCCTTCAGGAAGCGCTTGAGGCGCCCGTGGAACACGAGGTAGCCGTCGGCGTCGAGCGCCGCGAGGTCGCCGGTGTTGTAGAAGCGCTTGCCGGCGTGGGTGACGAACGGCGAGTCGTCGGTGCCGAGGTACCCAGGGAAGACGTTCGGGCCGCGCACCAGCAACCGGCCGCGCTCGCCCTTCGGCACTTCGGCGCCGCTGTCGGGGTCCACGAGTGCGACCTCGAAGCCGACGAGCGGCACGCCCATCGTGCCGAGCTTGGGGCGGTCGTAGGGGTTCACCGCCACCACGGGGCCGCACTCGGTCACGCCGTAGCCCTCCATGAGGTGCGCGTTGGGTGCGGCGAGTTTCACGCGGTCGATGAGGTACTGCGGCGCCTTCTCGGCGCCCATCACGAGGATGTCGAGCGTGGCGAGTTCGCCGCCCTTGGCCTTGTCGAGCATGTAGCCCAGAAATGTGGGCGTCACGGCCGTGGCACTCGCCTGGTAGGCCGCGCACTTGCGCACGAGTGCCCCGGCGTCGGTCGGGTCGGGGTGCAGAACCGCTTTCACGCCGCCGAGTACCGGCAGCATGCCCGTGACAGTGTGGCCGAAGCTGTGGAACAGCGGCAGGAACACCAACCCCGCGTGCGTACGATTCAACCCCAAGAGTGGGATGGCGGCGCGCAAGTCGGCAATCACGTTGGCGTGCGTTAGCGGCACCGCCTTCGGGGCTTTCTCCGAACCCGAGGTGAACAGCACCACCGCCGGGCGGTCGGGATCGGGGTTCAGCTTCTTGGCGAGGCCGCGCGCCGTGCCGGCGAGGTTGTACTTGGTGCGGGCGAACGCCACCAGCTTCTCGAATCGGCCGAAGGTCTCGCGGGTGTCCTCCAGGCACGCGAACTCCGCGCCCGGCACCTCGATTTGGGCGCGGTCTACGAACCGCCGCGAGGTCACGACGTGCGAGACCCCGAGCAGTTTCACCGCGTAGCCCATGTTGGCCGGGCCGGTCGTCCAGTTCAGGATCACCGGCAACTTGCCCGCCAGGTGCAGCGCCAGCAAGGATGTCATCCCGGCGACCGACGCGGGGAGCATCAGCCCGACGTTCTCGCCGGGGAGTTCGGCGAAGCGGCGCGACAGCAGCATCGCGCCCAGCAGCAGGCGGCGGTAGTCGAGCACGCCGGAGAGGTCGTCGGCCAGGACAACGTCGTCGGGGTTGCGGCGGACGCGCTCCAGGAACGCGGCGCCGATGGTTTCGCCGAGCAGGACTAGCTCGTCGCCCCCCGTGTGCGGGCGCCACCACGCCGCCGGGGCCGGGGGCGTCTCGGCCACGCGCACCTGCCCCGAGGCGAGCGCGTAAAGTTGGCCCACAGTGGTCGGCACCTGCGGGGCGGTGAAGCCGAAGCGGCGCTCGAGTTCGAGCGAAATCTCCATCCCTTCGAGGCTATCGAGGCCGAGTTCCAGGAACGTGCGATCGGGGGCCAACTCACTCTCCGAGAGTGGCCGCTTGAGGCTCGCCGCGAGCAGTTCGGCCACCGCCGCGCGCATCGGCGGCTTGACGCGCCCCATCTCGACCCCCTCCGGCGGCGGGGGCGGGGGGAACTCGAACGACTGCGGCCCCAAAATGCGGTGGTACGGCACGAATGTGGGCGTCTCGGCCGGCACGTCGGCGTTGTACCACGCTTCGAGCCACGGGTTCAGCGCCTCGCGCCTCGGCTCGGGCCGGCTCGATTCGGGGAACGCTTCGAGCGTCAGCGTGACCCGGCGCCGGGGCACCAACACTAGCCCGCCCAACAGCGCCCAGCCGACGCCGCGCAGGGTGCCGGCCATCATGTCGGGCTTCTCGCCGCTGGCCCAGCTAAACCGGCTGCCCCACAAGCCCCGCGTGCGGATGAGCACCACGGTCGTGTGCGGCACGGCGGCGAGTAGGTCGCTTACCGCGCGGGCGCCGCCGAGGTGCTCCGCGCCGTCGCGGCTGAGGTGCCCGCTCGGCCAGACGATCACGTTCTCGCCGCCCCTCAGCACCGCGACGGCCTCGGCCAGCGCCCCCACCGCCCGGCTCTTGGCCTCGGCACTCGCGCTCGACAAGTCGGGGACGCGGATGACGCGCAGCAGCCTCCCCAGCGGCCCCAGCACGGGGTTCTGGAAGTTGGTCTCCAGCACCACCGGCCGCACCCGGAAGCGCGGCCAGAGTGACAGAATGACTAGCGGCGGGTCGGCGAACGCGGGGTGGTTCGGAAGGAACAAGAGCGGCCCCGCGCCCCGAGGGACATCGCGCGCCCCGACTACGGTTACGCGGTAGCGCACGGCGAACGCGAGGCGGGCGACCAACCACACGGCGAAGCGGACGGCGGTAAGCATGGGGGTAGTGTAGGGCGCGGCGGCGTCACCCGCCCCGCCGGTCGATCCGCACTTCAACGCCCTCCGACAACCACCCATCGACTGCCGGCGCCGCGCGCTCCCACTGCGCCGCGTCGAACACAGCAACCACGCGCACCGTCGCCGCCCCCTCCCCCTCGGCCGGCCCCGCCGCCCCGGCCGGTTCGAGATTGAGGTCGGCGAGGTCGGCGCGGCTAAACCCCGTCAGCTCCAACTCCGGCAACTCGGCGAGTTCCGATAACACCACGGCCAGCTTCTCGGCGTCGTAGCGCCCCTGCGCCTCGCGGTTGTTCAGCACCACGTTGAGCGCTTTCTCTTCTGCCGCACTCAAGTTGACGACCGCCACCGGCACTTCGGCCGAGCCCAACTCCTTCAGGATGGCCAGCCGGGCGTGCCCCCCGACCAGCAGCCCCGAGGCCTCATTCCACACCAGCGGCTCGACCAGCCCGAAGCGTTCCAGGCTGCGGCGCAGTTTGCGGTATGCCGGACTAGCCGGCTTGAGTGCCCGGCGGGGGTTGTACGGGGCGGGCGTGAGTGAATCAATCGGCACGGTGCGGACGGTGAGCACGGGGCAACCCTCGGTGGAATCGGGCCGGGCAATGTGTACACTCCATTTGCCCCGCGTGCCCCACCGCCCCGGCAGAGAACCGCGCCCGATGGACCTGCCGTTCTGGACCGCGATCCCGTTCACGATGCTCTTGGGCGCCATCGCGGTGATGCCGGCGGTGCACGGGCACTGGTGGCACCAGAACCGGAACCGCGCCCTCGTCGTGGCGGTGCTCGCGCTGCCCGTTGCGGCCTACTTGCTCTGGCAGTCGCACGGCACCCGGCGCGCGCTGGGGCACGAACTCGTTCACTACGGCTCGTTCCTGGCGCTCTTGGGGCCGCTGTACGTCGTGTCCGGCGGGATCGCGCTGCGCGGCGACATCCCCGGCACGCCGAGGGCGAACCTGGCGGTGCTGGCGCTCGGCGTGGTGCTGGCGAACTTCGTCGGCACCACCGGCGCGGCGATGGTGCTGGTGCGGCCGTTCCTGCGCGCCAACGCCCGCCGCGCGCGGCAGGGGCACCTGCCGGTGTTCTTCATCTTCGTCGTGTGCAACACCGCCGGGCTGCTCACACCGCTGGGCGACCCGCCACTCTTCCTGGGCTTCCTCAACGGCGTCGGCTTCTTCTGGACGCTCAAGTTGCTGCCGCAGTGGGCGATGGTGAACGGCGTGCTCTTGGCGATGTTCTACGCCGCCGACTGCCGGGCGATGCGGCGCGACGCGCCGCCGGACCCCGCGCCGGCCGGCAAACTGGTGGTGCGGCCGGTGCTGGTGGGGCTGAAGCTCAACGGCCCACTCTTGGCGCTGATCGTGGTGATGGTGTTGGGCCAGAAGGTGCTGCCGTGGCTCCTGAGCGAGTTCATTTTGCTCTGGCTCGCGGCGATCTCGTGGTACTTCACCCCCCCGGAAGCGCGGGCGATCAACCGCTTCACCTTCGAGCCGATCAACGAGGTCGCCATCCTGTTCCTAGGCATTTTCGTGACGATGGTGCCGGCGCTCCTGCTCCTCGACGAGCACGGGCACAAGCTCGGACTGACCACGCCCGCGAAGTTCTTCTGGGTGACGGGCATCCTCTCAAGCCTGCTCGACAACGCCCCGACGTACCTCACCCTCAGCACCGTCGCGTCGGGGGGCCGGGGCTTGCCGTGGCTCGCGGAGCACCGGCCGGACTTGTTGGCGGCGGTGAGTTGCGGCGCGGTGTTCCTCGGCGCGGGCAGCTACATCGGCAACGGCCCGAACTTCATGGTGAAGGCCATCGCCGAGGAGACGGGCTACGCGGTGCCGAGCTTCTTCGGCTACTTGCTGCGGGCCGTGGTGGTGCTGGGGCCAATTTATGTGCTGCTGACGTGGCTGTTCTTCGCGCGGTAGCTGGAGTTAGTTTACCCGGCGTCAGAGACCTCACCCCCCGTCCCCCTCTCCCAGGAGGAGAGGGGGAGAACCATTCTTGGCCAGTTGACTGCGGGGCGCGGACAAGACCACGCCATCGGTTAACGCTTCGGACCAGGCTCACCCCCTCTCCTCCTGGGAGAGGGGGACGGGGGGTGAGGTCTCTTAAGCTACCACCCCATGCAGCACCCCACCCCGCCGGTCAAACTCCCCTGGTGGTACAGTGCCCGCCGTTCGAGCGGCAATTTCTCGTACTCCGCGCGGTCGTACACTACCCGGCCCCCGGCAAAGGTGAGGCGCACGTGGGTGGCGTGTTCGAGCGGGTCGCCGTCGTAGAGGACGACATCCGCGACTTTGCCGACTTCGAGCGTCCCGACTTCCTTGTCGATTCCAAGGAACGCGGCGGCGTCTTTGGTGGCCATCTGGATCGCGGCGCCGTGGCCGAGTCCGTAGGCCGCCGCCATCGCGATCTCCGAGCGTAGCACGCGCTGCTTGGGGACGTAGCCCTCGAAGCCAGTGCCCATCACCACCGTCACGCCCTTGGCTTTCAGGTGGCTCACGAGTGCCACGCGCGAGTTCAGTGTCTCCATGCTGTCGCCGGGACGCTGCATGGTTGGGTGGATGATGACAGGGATTTTGCGCGCGACTAGCTCGTCGGCCACGAGGTCGGCCTCGGTGCCGAGCGCGATAGCCGCTTTCAGCTTGAACTCGTCGGCGATGCGGATCGCAGTGCGGATGTCGTCCGCGCGGTGCGCGGCGAACACCACGAGCCGCTTCCCGGCGAGTGCTTCGGTAAGTGCGACACTCGCCGGAGGGCCGTCCTTCTTGGGCGGGTTCTGCGCGTCGAGGAACGCCTTGCGGATCGCAGAGGCGGTGCCCATGCGCGTCGATGGCCCCTTCGGCTTGCCCTTCACGACTTCGCCGAGGTTCACGTACAGTGCGAACGCGGGGTTCATCACGGCGGTCGAGAGCGACGGGGCGCGGGAGCGGAACACGCCCGTGGTGCCGGCCAGCACCGCCTGCCGCCCTGGGGTGGCGTGGACGGTGGTGACGCCCTGCGCGGCCAGGAACTCCAGCAGCGGCTCGCCGGGGTTGAAGCCGTCGATCACGCGTAAGTCGCTCTGGTTCGGCTCGCCGAGTTCGTCCTGGTCCTGGTCGGCGGGGATGTTGTACGACCCCGAAATGCCGGCCGTGGTGCCCGCGTCGATGAACCCTGGGGTGACTTCGTTGGCCACGTGCAGGCGCGACCCGGCCGGGCGCGGCACGTCGGTGGCCTTGCCGACCGCCTTGATTTTGCCGTCCTGAATCACAAGTGCGCCGTCGGTGATCGGCTCGCCGCTGCCGGTGTGGATGCGGCCGGCCCGCACGTAGAACAGCCCCGGCACGAGCTTGGCGTCGGTCACGTCGCCGGCCGGCACCTTCGGCAACTCGGCCGACTTGGGCGCGTCCACTTTCATCGGGGTGTCGAGCATCGAGCCGGCCTTGGCGAAGCCTCCGACCTGGTAGGCGCGGTCGGCCGGCTTGGTGCGGTCGAACACCGGCTTGCCGTCGATGTAGGTCGCCACGACCTGCGTGTACACACTGGTCGGCTCGCCACTCAGGATGACGAAATCGGCGTCCTTGCCGGCTTCGAGGGTGCCGAGGCGGTGGTCGAGGTGCAGCACCTTCGCGGCGTTGCTGGTCACGCAGCGCAAGGCTTCCGCCGGCGTTAGTCCCCCACGGACGGCGTGGGCCACGGTGCGCAGGTAGAAGCGGCTCTCGGTGATGAAGTCGTCGGTGTTCACGCACACGCGCACGCCGGCCTTCGTGAGTTCGGCGGCGTTCTCGTCCAAGAGGCCCATCGTCTCGGCCTTGCCGCCGGGGCTATCGACCAGCGTGAGCGACACCGCGATCTTCTTCTCGGCCAGGAGCGGCGCGATGCGGTAGCCCTCGGTGGCGTGCTGCAACACCAGCTCGAAGCCGAACTCTTCGCTGATGCGGATGGCCGTCAAGAGGTCGTCGGCGCGGTGGCAGTGGAAGTGGACGGTGCGCTTCTTTTCGAGGACTTCCACGATCGGTTCGAGGCTCAAATCGCGCGGCGTCTTGGCGGGGTCGGCCTTGCGCTTCGCCTGGTACTCGCGCGCCTTCACGAACTGCTCGCGCTGGAGTTGGGCGATCTTCATGCGCGTGAAGGGGGCTTGCTGCTTGGTGCGGCCGTAGCCCTTGGGGTTCTCGCCGTTGGCCATCTTCAGCCCGCCGAGGATTTCGACCTCGCCCGACTTGCCGGTAATCCGCATTGCATCCGCCGAGTCGCCGCGCAGCTTGACGTACAGGGTTTGCCCGCCGATGACGTTGCCCGACCCCGGCATGATGTTGGCCGTGGTGACGCCGCCCGCCTGGGCCATGCGGATGCCGGGGTCGTCGGGCCAGATGGCATCGATCGCCCGCACGCCCGGCTGCACGGGGCCGCTCATCTCGTTGCCGTCGGAGTGCGCGGGCACGGCCGGCTTGGGGTAGAGGCCGATGTGCGAGTGCGTATCGACGAGGCCGGGGATGACGACGAGGCCGGTACCGT
>CAXTPM010000094.1:0-10979 GCA_964245865.1 uncultured Fimbriiglobus sp.
GTCAACTGCCCGTCGTTGAGCACCTTCTGATACCGGCGCACGATACTGTAGTTCGCGCTGCCAACCGCCGACTGCACGTTCACGCCCATCGAACTCGACGGCTCGTACCAGTCCCACTACACCGGCATCATCCGCGACTTCACCGAGCGCGCCCAGGAGATGAAGCGCAAGGTCGAGGCCGAGATCGACAAGCAGCGCGAACTCGAAAAACTCGTCGCCGAGCGCACCCAGAGCCTCAAGCTCGCCAACCGGGCCAAGGACTTGTTCATGGCCAACGTCAGCCACGAACTGCGCGCACCCCTCACGGTGATCAGCGGCGACACGCAGATGCTACTCCGCTCGAAGCCGGCGCCGGAAGTCGAGCGGCGCGTGCGGCGGATTTACGAGTCGATGAACTACCTGACTGCCTTGGTGAACGACATCCTGGACTCGATGAAGATCATCGAGGGCAAGCTCGACCTGAACCCGCGCGAGTTCGACTTCCCCGCGTTCGTCGAGAAGGTCGCGGCCGAGATGCGGCCCCGCATCGAGGAGGGCAAGAACAGCTTCACGGTGCATTGCCCGCCCGAACTGGGGGCGGTCTGCCAGGACGACGTGAGGCTGAAGCAGGTGCTCTACAACCTCATCGGCAATGCGGCGAAGTTCACGCGCGAGGGGAGCATCAAGGTCGAGTGCTGGCGCGGCGGCGGGCCGGACGGCGACCTCGTGCGAGTCGCCGTCACCGATTCGGGGAGGGGGCTGTCGCCCGAGGAACTCGTGCGGGTGCAGAACCCGCAGCCGTTCGGGAAATTGAAAGACCGCGAGCGCAACCGCGAGGGGACCGGCCTGGGGCTGGTGATCTGCAAGGGGCTGTGCGAGAAGATGGGCGGGGCGTTGCACGTCGCCAGCGAGGGGCTGGGGCGGGGGGCGACCTTCACCGCGCTGTTCGCCGCGCACATCGACGAGGCCTCGGGCACCGACAGCACGCCGTTCCTGCCGGTGCCGCCGCAGCCCGCGCGCCCGATGGTGGAAAACCGGCGCGTCTTGGTGGTCGATGACGAGCCGAGCAACCGCGAACTGGCCGAGGCGCGGCTCGGCGAGCACGGCTTCCAGGTGCACGTGGCGAGTTCGGACATCGACACGATCCAGCAGGTCTCGCAGTTCAAGCCGGCCGCGATCCTGCTCGACATCGTGCTGCGGGACTCGCTGAACGGCTGGGCGATCCTCAAAGCCCTGAAGGAAGACCCCGGCACGCGCGGCATCCCGGTGATCATCGTGAGCGTGCTCGACGAGCCGGCCAAGGCGCGGGAGAGCGGCGCGGACGACTACGTGGTGAAGCCGGTCAGGGACTGGGACGACATGGCCAAGCGCATCCGGCGGCTGTTGCCGGCCGGGTCGGCGCCGGCCACCGCGCCGGCACAAGGGGGGGCGAGGTAATGGCGAAGATTCTGATCGTCGAGGACGAGGACGACCAGCGCGAGCTGCTGCGCGAGCTGCTCACGAGCGAGGGGCACACCGTGGTGGAGGTGGACGCGGCGCGCCACGCCCTCGCGGCGGTCAAGCGCGAGCGCCCGGACCTGGTGGTGATGGACATCGGCTGCCCCGCGCCCAACGACGGGATCATCGCCACCGCGGAGTTGCGCGCGGACCCCGAGACCCAGGGCGTCGTGGTGGTCGCGGCCAGCGGCCACGCCATTGCTGATGAGGTGAAGAAAGCCCACCTGGCCGGGTGCAACGCCTACGTCATGAAGCCGTTCGACTTCGACGCGTTCCTGAGCGTGATCGCCAAGCACCTGCCGCCCGAGTCGCCGCGATGACCGGCCCGCCCCACCCGCCGGACGCGCTCGCCGTCGCGGCGCGGCTCGCCGAGTCGGCCGCGAGCTTCCGCGCCGGGCTGCCGCCGGGCACGCCGGACGACCTCGCCGCCTCGGCCGCGCGCATCGGCAGTGCGGCCGCCGAGTTCGCCGCCGCGCTGGCCCCCGGCGCGCCACCGGTCAGCCGCCACGACCTGCGCGGCAAGCTGAACCGCGTTCTGGGCGCGGCGCAAATCCTGAAGCGCAAGTTTCCCGGCGACGTTTCGGCGGGGGCGGCGCTCGGGGCGATTATCGCGCTGGGTTGGGAGGCCAACGCCGCGCTCGACGGCCCCGCCCCGCCGGCCGCACCGGCTGCCGACCCGTGCCCGCCGGGGGTCGCCGCGCCGGCGCCCGCGCCGCAGGACCGGGGCGTGGTGCTGATCGTGGACGACGAGGACGAGAGCCGCCGCCCGGTGCGGGAACTCCTGCGCGCCGAGGGCTACGAGGTCATGGAGGCCGGCGACGTGCAGCAGGCGCTGCGGCTCGCCAAGCACATCCCGTTCGACCTGATCCTGCTGGACCTCAACCTGCCCGGCCAGGACGGGCTGGCGTTCCTCGCCGAGATGCGCGGGGGCGAGCACCGGAGCGAAGTCCCCATCGTGATGATCTCCGGCACCCACGAGACCGAGAAGATCGCCGTCTGCCTGCGGGCGCGGGCCAACGACTTCATCACCAAGCCGGTCAACCTGGACCTGCTGCGCGTGAAGGTCGAGGCCAACGTGCGGATGCGCCGCGAGCGGCTCAGCCTCATGGAGCGGTTCTTCCCGCCGGAGATCGCCCGCAAGCTCACCGACGACCCCAAACAGGTCGGCGGCGCGCGGGACGCCGAAGTCAGCGTGCTGTTCAGCGACATCCGGGGCTTCAGCCGCCTCAGCGAGAGGTTGGGGGCGGTGCGCACGCTCGAGTGGGTGCGGGCCACGATGGGGGTCTTATCGGAGTGCGTCGCGGCCCAGAAGGGGGTCGTGGTCGATTTCATCGGCGACGGCATGATGGCGATGTGGGGCGCCCCGGCCAGCCAGCCGGACCACGCCGCGCGGGCTTGCGCGGCCGCGCTGGAGATGCTCGCCCGGCTGCCGGAACTCAACTGCGAGTGGGCGGACACCCTCGGCCAGCCGTTCGAGTACAGCATCGGCATCAACTCCGGCGTCGCGCAGGTCGGGAACATGGGCACCGAGCGGCGGTTCAAGTACGGCGTGCTCGGCAACGTCGTCAACGTCGCCAGCCGGGTGCAGGGGGCCACCAAGTACCTCAAGACCCGCCTGGTGGTGGCCCAATCGACGCTCGACCGGGTGAGCCGCGACGAGTTCGCCTCGCGCCGCCTGGCCCAAGTGCGGGTGGTGAACATCGGCGAGCCGTTGCAACTGCACGAACTCGCCGCGCGCGACACGCCGGGGTGGGCCGAGAAGAAGCGCCGCTACGAGGAAGCCCTACGGCTGTACGAGGCGCGCAAACTTTCCGCCGCCGCCAAGGAACTCTCCGAGGTGCTGAGCGGCCAGGACGAAGTGGTCGAGGGGCCGGAACTCGCGCTCATGGCCCGGACGATGGAGGCGCTGATCTCGCGCGACCGCTGGAGCGAGATCGTGGAGCTGGAGGGGAAGTGAGTCTCCGACTCGTCAAAGCCCAGGGGCGACCGTCCCTGGGCGCTCACCCCCCGTTGCGCCGCGCCTCCACCACCTCCAGCAGCCCCGCCCCCGTGAAGCGGAACGCGGCCTCGTGGGGGCACGCCTGCACGCAGAACGGCTCGCCACCGTTGCACAGGTCGCAGTTCACCGCCCGGCGCGCCGCTGTTTTGCTGGGGTCGCCGCCCGCGTGGTCGAGTGCCGAATAGTTGGGCGAGCCGCGCTCGACCATGTGGATGGCGCCGTAGGGGCAATTCTTCTCGCACAGGCCGCAGCCGATGCAGTGGTCCTCGATCTTCACCTCGAGATGGTTGCCGCGCCGGTGGATCGCGTCCACTGGGCAGCCGTCCATGCAGTAGGGCTTCAGGCACGAGCGGCACGACGTGGCGACCAGAAAATCACCGAAGCGCAAGCCCTCGCGCAACAGCCTGGCGTGGCCGTCGTGGCTGTCGGCGCAGGCGCGCGTGCACTCGTCGCACCGGGTGCAGTTCACCAGGTCGAGCGCCAGGAGTTTCTGCGCCTGGAACAGCCCCTGCCGGACGAACTCGCCGAGCATCTCCGGCGGCGGCTTGGGCTTCACGCGGCTGTTCGCCTCGAACTCCAGTTCGGCGCGCAGCGCGGGGAACTGGTCGCACATGGCCAGGAACGTCGCCTTCGGCACTAGCACCACCTCGGCGGGGTCCAGCGTCGCCACGCTCGCGGTGCGCGGCGTGCGGCCGGGCTTGAGCACCGAGACCTCGCCGAACGAGTCACCCGACGTGAGCAGGCGCAAGTCCTTCTCGCGTCCAACTGGGCCGCTGAAGACGCGCAGCGTGCCGAGCCGCACGATGTAGACGTGGCTCTCGTCGCCCGCCAAGTCGCCCTCGGCCACCAGCGTCTGGCCGGCTTCGAGCCGGCGCAACTCCAGCTTGCCGCTCGATTGCAGGAAGCGCGCGACGGCAGACTTCTCGGAGTCGGGCAGCGGCGCGAACATCCGGCCGCGCGACACGCAGGCTTGCACCGCGCGGGCCGTGTAGACCTCCTCGATGTCGCCTCGAATCGCGGCCGAGCGCTGCATCACGTCGAGCAAGTTGCGCGTGACCTCGTACACCACCGCCGGGCCGACGGCCACCACGGATGCCGTGCGCGGCCGGTGCGTCAGGCAGCTCATCTCGCCCTGGATCAGTTCGTGGCCGGGTGCCACGCGCACCAGCTTGCCGAGTCCCGCGACGGGGTCTGGCTTGCCGCCAAACAGGCGGTTCAGCAGGCCCGGCGACTTGACCGGCGCGGCCGAGTCGCCGCGCGCGTAAATGTGGAACTCGCCGCTGCCGTCGGTGAGGAACGCCGTGCTGGCGTACTCGCCCTCGCGGCACAGCACGCGCGTCTCGCCGGCCGGCACGTCCCAGCGCCTGACCGCCCCCTCGTTCCACTTCAGGTACGAGTACGGCACCGCGCGGAAGGGGTACACCCTCTGCGGCCCGCGCGACGGGCTGACGTACTCCAGGCGCACCTGCTGCATTTCGTCGGCGTCGAGGAACCCCGACCCATCGGGGAACGGCGTGTTCGGGTTCTGGGCCACGGCCGTCGGCGAGTCGTCCCACGCCCTCGGCTGCACCCGGCGGCGCAAACTCAGCGCGCCCGTGGGGCACGAGTTCATGCACTCGCCGCATTGCACGCACGACGACTCGCCCATCAGCGAATCGAGGTCGAAACTCACGCGCGTCTCGTAGCCTTTGCCGGTGTGGCCGATGACCTTGAACGGCCGCACGTCCGCGCACGAGCGCACGCAGCGGTCGCACAGAATACAGCGGTCGTGATCGACCACCACGGTGCGCGACGAGTACGGCAACTCCTCGCCGATGAGGTGGTTCCACTCGAGCCAGCCCTTGCGCTCCGCCCGTCCGGGGAGCTTCTCCGGCTGCACGACACTCGCCGCGAGTGGCAGACTCACGCGGCGCGAGCGCTCGCCGGGGGCGGCGTTGCGGGAATCGGCGCCGGCGGGGAGTTGCAGCCGGGGGCGTGCCTCGGAGACGCCCACCACTCGCGCCACCGCGGCTAGCTCGTCGTCGTAGCGCTTCACCGGCGAGAGTTGCGGCTTGAGGTGGTCGGCGACCAACAGTTCGGCGACGAGGGCGGTCGATTTGCGGATGTTGGCCGCGAACTTCTCGACGCCCTCGCCCGCCCGCGCCTCGGCCGCGTCCAGCGCCGCCGCACGGCCCGACTCGCGCGCCGCCGGGTCGCCGGGCTTCGCCGCCCACGCGCGGTCGAAGTCCTCGCCGGCTTTGGCGCGCGCCTCGCCAATCAGGCGCGCCTTCTCGGCCGGGTCGTAGCCGTCCCAGCCCGCGCGGGTGGTGACGACCATGTTCTCGGCCACCATGTGCTGGCACGCCGGCAGTAGCTTGCGCTCGGTGCGCGCGGTGCCGCGCTTGATCTGCTGGATTTGCACGACGCACATGCGGCACATGCCGACTGGGTGCAGGTGCGGCTGGTGGCACAGGACCGGGATGCGCTCCGCGAGTTGGGAGTCGTCCCAGTCGCCGTCGCGCGCGAGCTTCATGGCCGCGTCGTAGATCGTCGAATTGCGCGGGATCAGCCCGCCGTCGGCCGCGCGCAGCGGGTTGCCGCGCGCGTCGGTCGTCGGCACCGCCTGCGGGATGGTGACGGCGTAGCCGTCGATGCGCACCGTCACGGCGGTGGCGAACTGCTCGCGCGTGGCCTTCTCGCGGCGGATGAGTTCGTCGTTCTCGCCGCGCGCGAACACGGATTCCTCGTCGCGGCCGCGCGCCGACTCATCGACCACCAACTCGATGTCAGCCATGCGGCACCTCGCCGGGGAAGTAATTCAACGCGCACGCCAGGGGCGTCGGGGCCGACGTGCCGAGCGAGCAGATGCTCGTCTGCGTGAGGGCCGAGGCGATGTCGCCCACGTCGGAACGCACCTCGCCGAGTTCGCCGGCGCTGCCGTGCAGCAGTGATTCGCCGATGCGCACGAGCTTCTCGCAGCCCAGCCGGCACGGCACGCACTTGCCGCACGACTCGTTGCGGAAGAAGCGCGTGAACGACAGCGCCTGATCCAGCATGTTCGCACCTTGCGCGTACACCACGATGCCCGCGCCCAACAGCGGCTGCACCGGCAGGCCGACTAGCTCCGCCATCGCGCCGAAGAACTTCAGGTCCAGCGGCGCCGTCGTCAGGTCGAAGTGCGTAACGCCCGGCGGCAAGTGGGCCGCGACGAACCACTCTTCGAGCGAGTACGCCTCCTCGGCCGGCTCGCGGTACTCCTTGCCGGCCTTGAGTGCGTCGGCGCGCCTCACGTCCGCGTCGGCCTTCGCCCGCGCCTTCTTCCTGGCGAGCGCTGCGCCGAACTTCGCGTGGAAGTCCGGCGGCAGCGGCCACTTCGCCGGCAGGAACCCGCCCGACGGCCCCGACGTGGCGACCGCCTTCAACTCGCCCAGCACGCCGCCGCAGTAGCCCGCGCCGTTCAGGAGTTCGCCGAGCGGCAGGCCGATGGGCACCTCGTACACGCCGGGGCGCTGCACGTCGCCGCTGATCGAGAGCAGACGCCGGCCCCCGAAGCGCGGCGGCTTCTCGACGGGGGCGGGCGCCGGCACCTTCCACCCGCCGCCGGCATACGCCGGGCCGCCGCGCAGGAGGATCATCGGCGCCCACGCCAACGTCTCGACGTTGTTGAGGATCGTCGGCCGGTCGCGGTAGCCGTTGGAGGTGATGTCCGGCGGGCGGTTCCTGGGCTGCGCCCGCCGGCCCTCCATCGCCTCCAAAAGTGCGGTTTGCTCGCCGCAGATGTAGCCGCCGGGGCTTTCGACCACCTCGACGGGGAACGAGCGGCCGCTGCCGAACACGTCCGCGCCGCACGCGCCCAGCATCTCGGCCCGCCGCACTTCGGCGCGCAGCGCGTTGATTTGTTCGTGGTACTCGTGCCGCACGAAGATGTAGCCCGAGTCGCAGCCGCGAGGATGACACCTTCGACGACGAGGTGCGGCATGCGCAGCATGATCTCGCGGTCCTTGAACGTCCCCGGCTCGCTCTCGTCGCCGTTGGCGACCACGTACTTGTCGAACAGCGGCGGCTTGGCGTCGGCGAGCACCGGGCGGGCGGCGTCCTCGTCGGCCGGGGAGCGCTGGCCCCACACGTCGAGCCACTTCTGGTACATTGGCGCCCCCGCGCCCCCCATCCCCCCGAGGCGCGACTCGTTCAGCCGCCACATCCAGGGGTGAAACTCGCGCACGTAGGCCTCGAGCGCCGGCCCTGCCATCGGGGCGCCGTTGACCAGCGGCGGGCGCGGCACCGCGCGGCGGCGCGCTTGAATCAGGAACTCGGCGAAGCCCCGCGCCGCGCGGTAGTCGCGCGGCCAGCCCTGGTGCGCGTAGACATCCAGTTGCCGGTCGGGGCTGCCGGGCGGCTCGTAGGCGAGGTCGGTGGCCGGCTCGGGCCTGGGGCGCCCGGCGGCGAGTTCGCGCACCAGTTGCGTCAGACTCTCCGGCGTCGGCAACTCGTACACCCAGGCGTGTTCCGAGGCCGGCATCGGGCGGCGCTCGACCCACGCTACCGGCGCCCGGTCGCAGCGGCCGAGGCACGACACCCCTTTGACCTCGACATCCCCGCCGGATTCGTTCAACTCGGCGGCGAGTTCGCGCCCCGCTTCGATGAGCGCCGGCGCCCCGCGCAGGTGACACGCCATGTCCCGGCAGACGCGCACCTCGAGCGCGGCTGGCTTGCGGCGTTCGAGGTGGAACGCGGGGAAAAACGTGGTGAACTCCTCCAGGCGCGCCAGCGGTAACTCGACGCGCTTGGCCAACTCGCGTAGGCCCGCGTCCGGCAAGTAGCCGTGGTCGTGCTGGAGGTGGCGCAACTCGTCGGCGATGCCGCTGCGGTCGCCGGGGCTAGTCGGTCGGGTCGCGCTCACGGGGCGCCGCCTTTCAGGAACTCGCCGATGTCGAGCGGCGTGGCGGGGAAGCGCGCCGGGGCGCCCTTGCCTTCGAGGGAGTGGTCGCCGTTGTGGTAGCGGTGGCAGTCGGTGCAGCCGTGCCGCACGCCGCCGCCGACCACCGTGCCGCCCGGCAAACTCGCCGGCGTGCCGGCCGGGGCGTGGCACGCCTGGCACGACTTGACGCCATTGATTTGAGGCGGCTCTTTCTCGACCAGCGGTTCAGACACGGGGGCGTAAGTGCCGGGGTGGCACTCGGCGCACGCGGCCGACTTGTGCGCGGCGTGGTTGAAGCGCGACGCGGGGAGCCACACCGTGCGGTCTTTCACGGGAGCAACGCCGCTGTCGCCCGCCAAATCGTGGCACTTCGCGCAGCCCTGCCCGCCCGGCTCGAACTGCCGCGCGGCCTCCTCGGCGGCGTAGCGGGTCACCGCTCCACGCAAGGTCTGGGCCGGCGCCGGCGCGAGGTTCACCCCGATTTGGCCCAGCGCGGGGCCGACGGGCGCGTCCAGGTCCGGCCGCTCCGACCCGAGCAAGAGTTGGTTCAGGTAGCCGCTTTTGACCGCCGCTTCGAGCTGCTGCCGGCTGACGCGGTGCGGCAGGTCGAACGCCGCGACTTCTTTGCCGAGCGACTCCTTGGGTGCGGCGCTCACCGGGTGGCACGCCCGGCAGTGGGCCTCGAAGTTCACGCCGAGGAAGTATTCCCCCGAGGCGCGCGGCGGCAGCACCGCCTTGTTCGGCTCGGAGCGCGCCGCGATGTCCCCGCCCAACTCGGCGTGCGCTGCACTCCCGGCGCGTGAGTCGAGCTGGTGGCACGACGCGCACCCCAGTTGCACCAACCCCTCGGCGTTGGCGGCGCCGGCGTACTGCCGCGCGGCCCGCTCCCCCAGACGGCCGCCGATGTTCGACGCGGTGAGCGCTTCTTTGCCGCCGGGCGAGTACGCCACCCCCGGCGCCATGTGCACCGCGTGGCTGAACTTCGTCGTCCGTTCCGACGCCGGCATCGTGAGCGGTTGGAACTCGGGGTGCCCGGCGAAGTCCTTGATGCTCGCCGCGACGGGGCGCCGGCCGGCCGACGCCGCCGGGCGGTGGGGCGTCAAGTTCTCGTGGCAGGCGCCGCAGTGCGAATCACTGATTCGCACCAGCGAGTTGGCCCGGCCGTTGTGGTCGTGGTGGCACGCGGCGCAATCGGCGGCGTGCGCGGCGTCGGCGGGACTGGCGTTGGCGAAGTGCGCCGGCCCGGCGTGGCACTTCTCGCAGGTGTAAGTGTTCCAGCGCGCGCCGGGACTAGCGAGCGACAGGAGCGACGCCTCGGACGCCCCGGAGGCGACGTGGCACGCCTCGCAGTTGTTGTCCCACGGCGCGTGCACCCCGGCGAGCGTCCCGTGCGTGTGGGCCGAGCGCACGAGAGATGGCCGCGCGACCTCGACCCCGGCGTAGGCGACCGCGCCGACGAGAGCCACGGCGGACAGCCCCCACTTCCAGCGCGCGACCCAGTCGCCGCTGCGGAAGTAGTTGCGCCGACCGGCGAAGCGGTCGCTCAGGTCGCGGCTCGGCGAGCGGGGCATACGTCACCAGTATTTGAGTGCCCGCACGGCGTGGACGACCATCAGCCCCGTCATCAGCACCGACAGCGGCAGGTGAACGAGAAGCCAGTTGTGCAGCCAGAAGTGGTACGACAGGGCCGCGTCCCACTGCCGGCGCAAGTCTACCAGCTCCTTCAGGCGGTCCCAGCCTAGCACCAATTCCGGCGCGGACGCGGCGCGGAACTCCCGGAACCGCCGCTCGGCCTCACTTCGGGCCGCGAGCTTGGAGTGCGACCGCTTCCCGGATCGCAGGTATGGCAACAGTTCGCCCTCGCCGAACCGCCCCACCCCGGCCGGGGCGCCGAGCGTGCCGAGGAGGCGCTCGGCCTCCTCCGCCGAGGCGCGCGCGAGCACCGGGATTTGCGAGGCGATGGTTTCGCCGGGCAACTCGCCCAGCACCTTCTGCGGCAGCCACTGCTGCATGGCCAGCCCCCACACGCCGCTGGCGAACACCGCGAGGAACAGCGCGAGCGTCACCGCAGGAAGTGGCCCGCCGAAGCCGAGGCCGGAGTGGATCAGCGCCAGCGGCAGGGTGGCCAGCCCGAGCCAGACGTGCAGTTTCAGCCAGACGCGCGTGGCCCCCAGCCGCCGGCCGCGGAACCACTTGCGCGGGGCGAGCAGCATCTCGAAGAGGATCACCAGCCCGAGCGCCACGCCGCAGCCGTACCCCAAAGTACCGCTGGCGCGCGGGGGCCAGCCGCCGGCGCTGGCGAGCGCCGCCGCGTAGCAGAGCGCGAGCGGCACGGCGGTGACCAGCGCGTCGGCGAGCAGCAGGCGCGCGACGCGGGCGCGAACCGACTTCGCGGCGGTGAACTTCACGGTTCGTGACCCACGGGCGGTGTGTGACGCGGTTACGGCTCTTATAGCAAACGCCGCACGGCACCGGCCAATGGAATCTCCCTCTTTTCAATACCCGACCGCGAATCGACGCAGTAAACTGGGCGGCGTGGGGTACGCGGCACTGGGGGCGGGCATGACCGCAGCGACGGCGAAACTCGCGCGCCCGGCGGGCCTCGCC
>CAXTPM010000094.1:10989-12453 GCA_964245865.1 uncultured Fimbriiglobus sp.
CGAGGGGCGCATGTTCGCGCCGATGGCCCACACGGTCGTGGCCGCCCTGGTGGCCTGGTCGCTCACCCGCGCGTCCGTCGCGGCGGAGCAGACCTCCGAAGTCGTCGTAGACGCCCACCGCCTCGCCGAGACGTTCCGACCCGTCGGCACTAGTGGCTGCGCCGCCAGCGCCTGCCACGGCGGCCCCGCCCCGTCGCTCACGAGTCCCGCCGGGCCGGACGCCTGGCGCGGCAGTTCGACGCACTGGGCCGCGCGCGACCCGCACCGCCATGCCACCAGCGCACTGAACGGCAAGCTCGCCGCGCACATGATGGAACTCCTGAACGTACCGGGGCCGGACGGCAAGCCCCTCACCGCGACGCAGTACGACCGCTGCTTAGCGTGCCACGCCGACCCCCAACAAGTGAAGCCCGGCGTACCAACCCGAGCCGTGGCGCCCCTGGGGTGCGAGTCGTGCCACGGCGACGGCGGCGGCTACCTGCGCGCGCACACGACCTGGCGAAGCCCCGGCGAGCGCGCGGCGGGAGTCGCCCAGACCGGGTTCGCGGACCTCAACGACCTCGCCGTGCGTGCCGCGTCGTGCGCCGGCTGCCACGTCGGCGCGCCGCCGAGTCCCGCGTCGCCCGTGCGGCGGGACATGAACCACGACATGATCGCCGCCGGGCACCCGCGCCTGGACAAGTACGACTTCGCCGAGTACCAGCGCCGCCTGACGCCGCACTGGCGCGAGGTGGACCGGGCGAAGTCGTCGCCGCGCGGCGACGACTTCGAGTGGCGCGCCTGGCTGGTGGGGCGCGCTGCCACCGCCGAGGCGTGCGCGCGCCTGACCGCCGCGCGCGCCGTCGTCCCGGAAAGTTGGCCGGAACTCGCGGAGTGGCGCTGCGCGTCGTGCCACCAGGCCGTCCCCGCCCCGGCGCGCGAACCCTGGGGCGACTCGCCGGGGCGCGAGGCCCGCCGGGTCGGCCTGCCGCCGTGGCAGTCGGCGTGGCCGTTCGACACCGCACTCGGGGCCGAGGCCTCGGCCCTGCCCGCACTCGCGGGATACATGGGCAGTCGCCGCCGGCCGGACCCGGCGCAGGCGTCCGCGCGGGCGAGCGCCGCCGCCGCGCAGCTCTCGGCGTGGGCGGTGTCGCTCTCGCGGAACCCCGACGACCTGCGCCCCCTCGCGCGCAGCCTGATGCCGACGGACGCCGCAACCCTCGGCGACCCGGCCGACGCGCAGCACGCCCTGCGCGGCCTGGCCGCACTCGCGCGGTCGGCTGGCCTTCGGCCCGACGACAGCTTGCGCCTCGCGCTGAAGTCGTTCGCCGAGCCGAAAGCCGAGTGGCGGCGCGGCCTCGACGCCGCTTTGAAACTGGTGCCACGCTAGCTCACACCTGGGGAACTGCCGTGCGCAACCGCCTGCCCGTACTCGTGTGGACCGCCGCCGTCGCCGGGGCGTTCGGCGCGCCGTGGCTGCTCGCC
>CAXTPM010000095.1:0-1183 GCA_964245865.1 uncultured Fimbriiglobus sp.
ACTTGCGCTCGCGCTCGCTGCGGCCGGATTTCTTGGCGGACTGGTACAGCGGCAGCGCGAGCATCGGCACCTCAGTTCACGGCGACATCCGTTAGAGGCCCGCGCCCGTCACGCCGATTCGCCGAACTCGACTTCCGCGCTCGGGCGCGTGTCGGCCTTCAGCACCTTGGCCATCTGCGCGAGCGCCTCGGCGTTATCCCGCTCGGTGTTCGACGCGCAGCAGTCGCGCGGCACCACCACTTTCAGGTCGCGGAGGTACGCGTCGTTGGCGGTGAACAGCACACAAATGTTGCCGGCCACGCCGCAGACGACGAGTGTTTTCGTGCCGAGGTAGCGCAGCAAAATATCGAGCGTGGTCGAGAAGAACGCCGAGTGCTTCGGCTTGAGCACGAAGTAGTCGTCGGCGTCGGGCAGCAGTTGCTCGACCACGTCGCGCCCCTTGCACCCCTCGCGGCGGCAGTGCGTGACGACGGCGGTGAGGTCCGAGCGCCAGCGGCCGAAGTTGTCGTTGGCGTAAATCACCGGCGCCCGCGCGGCCTTCGCCCGGCGCTTCAACTCGCGCACGGGCGCGGCGATGCGCGCGAAGTGCGGCAGCAGTCGATCGGCTTCGGGGAAGTCGAGCGGGTTGACGACATCGACCAAGAGGAGCGCGGTGTCGTGCCGGTCGGGGGCACTGCCGTGCAGGTCGTGCTCGGCGGGAGTAGCGGTCGGGACGGGCATGCGGGCGGACCTCGCGGGAGAGTGCGAGGTGGGGTGAGCAAGCGGGGTGCCGAATCCACGCAGTCGGGCAGCCGACCACTAGTCGAGCGTGAAGACTTGGCCGTCGTTGGCCCCGGCCAGGAACTTCAGCGTCGTCGCGGGGACGCTGTCGCGGATGAAGCGGACGCTGCCGTCGCCCAGCACCGCATTACAGCCCCCAGTGTGGAAGGCGAACGGCTCGTCGTTGTTGCCGCAGTTGGCGGTGGTGGCCCAGACGCAGGCGTTGCCGGCGGTGCTCGGCCCGCCGGCGGGGCTGGCGTAGTTGTTGATCTTGGCCTGCTTGCTGCCGGTCGCGCCGTCCGGGCCGCTGATCACAATCGTGTTGTCGGGGTCGGCCCAGGCGTAGGTGCGGCGAATTTCGGGCGAGGGCGCGGCGGACTTGTTCACAGACGGGCTGGCGTACACGCCCCCGGCAGTCGGGTGC
>CAXTPM010000095.1:1193-2738 GCA_964245865.1 uncultured Fimbriiglobus sp.
CGGAGTCCTCGATGCACAACAGCGTATTGCTCGTGCCGTCGGCCACGCCGATGAGCGTACCGCTACCGGCCGCGCCGCCGCACTTGAGCATCCCCTGGCGGAGTTGCTGCGTGCGGACAGCACCCGCGGCAGCGCGCTCGCCGATGGGGGTGCCGCCGGTGGTACCGTCCTGGATGTCGGTCGAACTCACGAAGGCGTAGTCGGTTGCCCCAGGGATCACCGTCTGGGTGGCGCCGTTAAACGCCACCGAAATACCGGGGTCGCCGCGCGACTCGTCGGTCGGCGTGCTTGGGCAGACGAACGTCTTGATCTTCGACCCGGCCGCGACCACAGTGCCCGCGAAGGCCGTGTTGACGGTGTCGTTGTACACCGCCCCCCGCGCGTTCGGGTTCAGGATCGCGCCGCCGCTGGTCAGGTAGTTGGTCGAAGCCTGTGCGTTGAGGTACCCGCCGGTGTTGCGCGGGCTGGCGGTCTGGTCCATCTGGCGGAACACGTTCTCCTGCTCGACGTAGGGCAACAACACCGTCATCGTCGATTGGGTCATGAACGAGGGCGGCAGCGAGCTGTCGCCGATGTTGTCGCACTGGCCGGGGTGCGGCAGCACGCTATAGGCGCTCTCGTAGTTGTGGACGGCCAGGCCGATCTGCTTGAGGTTGTTCTGGCAGGTGGTGCGGGCGGCGGCCTCGCGGACTTTCTGGACGGCGGGGAGCAGGAGGCCGATCAGGATGGCGATGATGGCGATCACCACCAATAGCTCGATCAGCGTAAAGGCAGAACGCTTGCGGGACACGAGCATGAGTTGACACTCTGGGACTCAGGGAACCGGACCACCGTCATGGTAGTGACGATCCACTTCGTACCCACACACAATTTTCACGATAATCACCCGAAATATCCTCCGATACTTCACTGACTTGGGCACAACAGAACGATGTCTCACGACTTATCGCTCAATCCATCAGCGAAATTTTGCAGCACCGGAATGATCACAAACCATTCCGCGACGGGCACTTATAACTTCGCGGCCACCAAAAACGAAGCCGGCCCTCCGCCGAGCGGGGGCCGGGTGGGGCCGAGCGGTCGTTTCCGAAGTTTGTCGCCGAGTTTCAAGCGGGCCGAGCTGAAAGGCACGCACTGGGTTCAGACGTAGCGTCACCGACCGTCTTGCCGCCTTGCACTCGCGGGGCGGCTTGGCCGACTACTTCATCGCCAGGGACAAATCAGGGTTCGCCCGGTCGATGGTCACTTCGAGGTCAGTCGTCTTGAAGTTCTGGTATTTGGTCGGCACTTTGGAGGCTTTGTTGCCGCGCCGCTCAGGCAAGTCGAACGCCACGCGGTACTGGCCGGGGAGCATAACCAAGCTGAAATCGCCGGACGAGCTGACATCGGTAAACTGGTCACGGCCCTTGTTCTCAACCGCCTCGAAGTAGACGACGCCGCCGGCGAGCGGGACACCACTCGGGAGGGTCACCTTGCCTTTGACTTCGTAGGTCGATTGCGGCGTGACGGTGCCCCCGCAGCCGGCGACCGCGACGAGGCAACAAG
>CAXTPM010000095.1:2748-12429 GCA_964245865.1 uncultured Fimbriiglobus sp.
CATTGGAACCCAGCGCATGCAAACTCTCCCGCGAAAGTGGTATACGAAACGAACCGGCCACCGCAAGGAGTGCGGTGGCCGGAGGAGTTGACGCTATCGGTTACGGCATCTCGAACACTTCGCCGCCGTTGGCCGTCATGAGGGCGCGCATCACCTGGGGCGTGACGCTGTCGCGCATGAACTGCACGTGGCCGTCGCCGAACACCGCCTGGAGGCCACCCGTGTGGAAGCTGAACGGCTCGTCGTTCGGGCCGCAGTTGTTCACGCTCCAGGGGCAGTTCGGAACCACCGGTGAGGTCGGGCCACCGTTCGGGCTGCTGTAGTTGTTGAACTTCGCCTGGTTCTGGGCGGGGCTGGTGCCACCCGCAGCCTTGTGCGGACCCGAGACGCCGTTGCCCACGTCAGGCTCGGCCCAGCGATAGTTGTCGCGCAGGGTCGTGGATTTGGTGCCCTTCACGGAGTCCGGGATGCCGCCGTATGAGTTGTAATTGGCCTGCATGAGCGGGAACGACAACTCGTGGTTCTTGCCGGTGTCCTCAATGAGTGCCACAGTGTTGCTCGTGCCGTCGCCGACCGAGGCGATCTTCCGGCCAGACTTTTTGATGACCACCGCAGTGTTGTTCTGGTACACGTTGGCGACCGGCGGGGGGCTAGCGCTGCCCGAGCCGAGGACGAGGTAGTGGAGCGTCAGCATGCCATCGACGCGGTAAGTCGCGCACGAGTTTGGGCTGCTCAGTGTGCAGCGGGCGCCGGTAATAGGGTCGATGTCGGTATACGCAACCGGCATGTAGTCCACTTGGCCGTACCCTTGGGGATCGTCGGTGCGGTAGGGGTGGCTGGGGCACAGGAAAGTCTTGATATTCGCCTTGCCCGCGTCGGTCGTCGTGTTCTTGGCGTTGTTGGGGTGGTCGTACGGCACAGTCAGGTCGAACTGGCGGTAGGCGGCGTCCTGCTCGATGTACGGCAGAATTTGGGTGTACGTCGAGTGGATGTCGAACCCGGTTACGGGCGGAGATACCGACGTGTCGTTACCTTCGCCGCTGGTCGGGAAGAAGCCGTTACCGCTCTCGTAGTTGTGCAGTCCGAGGCCGAGTTGCTTCAAGTTGTTGGCACACTGAGTTCGCGCCGCGGCCTCGCGGACTTTCTGGACGGCGGGGAGCAGGAGGCCGATCAGGATGGCGATGATGGCGATCACCACCAATAGCTCGATCAGCGTGAACGCAGAACGCTTGCGGGACATAAGTAGCCACTCTCGGGACTAGGGAATCCGGTCTCCGTCATGATAGATACCCCCCACCGCGCGAAAACGCGGCTGCGGCGATCCGGGCGCGTATTCACTACATCTTCACAATCAACAATCGTACGATTAGGCACCCGGCGATACAGGGATAAATCGCACCCGGTCGCCGGGGGATAGCAGAATGTCCGCCGCGTCGTCCCCCACCAGTCGCGCCGCGGTGCGGCCGATCAGCGGCCACCCGCCGGGGCACTCCACTGGGTACACGGCGGTGTGAGTTCCCATTAGAGCCACACTCCCCGCCGGCACTCGGGCGCGCGGCGTGCCCAACCGAGGCAATCCGCTCAGGCGCGCCGCCACCGGCCCGAGGTAGGCGAACCCCGGCACGAACCCGACCGCTTGCACGGGGTAGCTAGCGGATGTGTGTTCGGCCACGAGTTCGGCGACACTTAGGCCCAGCCGGCCACATGCTTCGGCGAGGTCCGGGCCGTCGTAGGCGACTTCGATGAGGTGCTCGCAACCCGCCGACTCGACTGCCGGCGAGGGTGGTAGGCCTGCAAGAAACGACTGAACTTTGCCGGCGGTGGTGCGGTCGGCGTCGAAATGCACGCCCAAGGTGGCGTAGGCCGGCACGGCGTCGCGGAGCCACGGGGGCGCGAGCACGCGGAGGCGGGCGGCGAGGGCCACCGCACCGGCGGGGCTGGGGCAGCGGACGAGGAGCGCGTCTTCGCCGAGCGGGTCGGAGTGCAGCGCCAAGAGACTTTACCCCGGCTAGCCCGGAGACCTCGCCCCCCGTCCCCCCCTCCGCGCCGGAGGGGGGGACGGGGGGCGAGGTCTATTCCGCCACCAAACGACGCCGCCCGCGCCCCAGGTTCCCCAGGGCGCGGGCGGCGCTTCTCAAACGCAGTAATACTACTTGCCGGCGTCCGGGGTAATTTTCTTGACATCTTTCAGGATCGTCTCGATGTCGCCGTCTTTCATCTCGCCGGCCTTGTAGCTGTGGTTGGCCTTGACGGTGCGGTTGACGTAGAGCACCACGGTCACGTCGGCGTCCTTGGCGAACTTGTACTTCGCCGGGCCGTTCGGCCCCTCGATGCTGAGCACGACTTTCTTGATGTTTTCTTTGCCGGCCATGCTCTTGAGCTTGGTCTCGGTGCTGCTATCGTCGGTGCAGAACACCACGAAGCTGCCCATCTCGCACTTCTCGTTCTTGGCGACGGTCGCGTCCACTTGCTTGATGAGCTTCTGCGTCATCGGGCAGTCGGCGTTGCGGGCGAAGATCATGACCACCGGCTTGTCGCCGTTCTCGCAGTACAGACAGTTCTTTTCGCCGGGGTGGTTGCCGGTGACGTTGAGTGGGGTGAACGGGCCGGGGAGCTTGTCGCCCACCTGCGGGCCGCTGACGATCTCGGCGGCGCCGGCGAGGGTCGCCACAGCGGCGATGCTCATCATGCTGGCGAGGATTTTACGGATCATAGGTCGGTTCCTTCGGACGGAGTCGGGAAAGGCGGGGCCGCAATCCAACGCGGCCCGCACCCAGTAGGCTAGTCGAATACCGCGCCCGGCGGCAAGTCTTACAGCTAAAATCAGTGCGACCGGATAATCGAGGCGCGGACGCGAGCCATGAGTGACCCGGCCGGGCCGGCGACGCCCGACCCCTACCCCCTGGCCGTCTATCAGGCCGGCACGCGCCGGGGCGTGCCGGCGCGCGTGGTGCAGTGGGCCAACCTCGCGGCGGCGCAGGCGCTCCCGGTGGAGTGGCTGAACCCCCTGAGCCTGTGCGCGCTGCAACTCGCGGAGGAAACGCTCGCCGGGGAGTTGCCCGACGAGGAGGCGCGCGACAAGTGGTCGAAGGCGCAGCAGCTCGCCTACGCCGCCGAGGCCGACTACTACCGCGGTCTCAAGCCGGCGGGGGCGCCCTACGAGGTCGCGGCGCTGATGGCGGTCGCGGCGGCGTTCAATCCGCAACTGCGCGACGGCGGCGCGCGGGCCATCGAGTTGGTAGTCCGGGCTGCCGCGGACCACGCCGGGCGCGCCGGGCGCCGCCAGGCCCGCGCGGCGATGCGCGCCGAACTCGCGGCCAACTTGCGCGAAGTCCTCGGCCCGCCGGGGCAAAGCTGGGCGGGCGAACCCGGCTACCTCGGCGGCGGGCTGCGCCAGCCGGACGGCCACGTCGTCACGCTCTCGCACGCGGCCGAAGAGTTGGGCCGCTCGATCCGCCTCACGGGGAGGCTCGACTGGCTGCCGGTCCTCGCGGACGCGGCGGAGGAGTCGGGCGTGACCGACGCGGAGTTGTTGGGTCACTTGCGCCAGGGGGCCGGGCACCGCCGGGGGTGCTGGGCGCTACGGGCGCTGGGGGAGGCGTGAGGCTCGGCGAGCCGGAACTCACCCCCCCGGCCGCGGCACCCACGCCGACTTCGAGCGCGCGCTCAGGCGCGGCGCCCCGGTCGCGGGGGTCGGCTCGGCCGGCGCCGGCTGGCCTGGGCGCGTGGCCCACTCGGCCGGGTCGCTGTCGCCCGCAGGGAGCGGCGGCGCGGCGGATTCGGCGAGTTGCGTGCGGCCGGTCGCCCACTGGAACACGCGCCGCGCCACATCACCCGCGAGTTTGCCCGTCGCGGGGATCGGCGTGGCGGGCAGGCCGAGGTCGTACTTGAGGCACCAGGCGCGCGATCACCAGCGCCGTCTCGCGGTTGGACTGCCGCCCGAGGCCGCGCAGCACGTCAATCGCGTCGGGGTTCTGCGGGTTCCACGCCAGCAACAGTTCGGCCGCGAGCAGGCGCAAGGGGCCGGGCTGGTCGATGTCGGTCATGCGGTCCAACAAGTCCGGCGTGAGGTAGCCCAGGTCGCGGAGCAAGTGGGCCAGATCGACGCGCAAGGCGGCGGGCGTGCCGGAGTCGGTGACCTGCCGGGCGAGTTCCGGCGGGAGCGCGGGGCTGTCGCCGTACTCGAGTTCCTGGCGGTAGTGGCCGACGAGTGCTCGGGCGCTGCGGCCGGCGAGCGGCTCGGGTTCGCTCGCCCAGTTGGCCAGGTCGCACACCGCCAATGGCGAGAGGCGCCCGTAGCTGCTCAGGTCCGAGTCGCCCAAGGAGCTAGTGGGGTCGGCCAAAACATCCCGGATGGCGTCGCGCACCTGCGGCCAGCGGTCGCGCCGGGTGCCGAGCAGGCTCGAAAGCGCCGCGACGCGCACCTCCGGCGAGCGGTCGCCTAGGTACGCGGTGAGGTCGGCCACGATGCGCGCGTCGCCGACGTGGCGCAGCGCGCGAATCCCCGCCGCGCGGACCTCGGTCTCGACCGCGTCCTCGACGGTGGCGAGCACCATTTCGCCCTCGCCGTCGCGCCAGTAGGGGCGGCTTTCGAGCGCGAGGAGCGCCGCGATGCGGACCTCGGGGCGCGGGTCGGCGAGGAGTTCGACGGCCGGGGCGGGGTCGTCCCGCAGCGCGAGGCGCAGCGCCTGCACCTCGGGCAACTCGGCCATCGCGCCGGCGTGGTGCGGCCAGCGCGTACGGCTGAGGAGCCGGCGCGCGGAAATCATTGCCTGCCGCCTCGGCTCGAGGCCGGTGCGGTTCAGGTCGTGGCCGATGAGCAGTCCCACCGAGACGAACAACAGTCCCCCGCGCGCCAGCCGGCCGAAGGCGTCGCCGGGTTCGCTCGTGGCGAGCCACAGCCAGCCCACCGCCATCAGGTACAAAATCGTGAGCGAGGCGCTCGCCGGCGGGCGCCACACCGCGCGGTGCCGCACCAGCAGGACCGCGCCCAGCAGTTCGGCGACGGCGGCGCACGCGAGCAGCGCCGAGCCGTCGCGCGCCGCGGCCATCCCCACCGTGACAGCGGGCGTGGCCAGGAGCGCGAGGCTGACCAGCCACTGCAGGGGCGGCTTGGGGATCGACGGGGTTCGGGCGCTCTTCATGGCTCCTCCGGGCGGTCGCCGCCGGTGGCGCGCCGGGGCGACGGTACAACGGGGAGCCTAGTTCACAATCGAGGCGGGGGCAAACTTGCGGGCGCGCAGCAGTAAGGGGGAAAAGTGTGAAGTGCGAAGAGTGAAGTGTGAAACGAAGACAGACGGGGCCGGGGCGGGCCTCCTCTTCCCTTCACACTTCACTCTTCGCACTTCACACTTCGCTTCTTTCCTACTCGTCCGCGTCCGGCTCGGGCGGCTTCTTCCCCTTGGCGGGCTTGGGCGCGTCGTCCGCGTCGCCCGGCTTGTCGGCGTCGGCGGCGCGGAACGACTCCCAGAATGCGCGGACGCGCTGCTGGTTGAAGCCGTTGTTGCCCGGTTCGAGGTTCTTGCCGCTCACCGACACCACGTAGAGGCGCGAGCCGATGACCGCCGCGCGGGCGAGGGCCGAGTCGCCGTCGGCGAGGGCGAGATCGACTTCCTTGGCCGGCGCCCCGCCGAGCAGCGCGTCGAGCTTGCACCGCTCGCGCGCCTGCGGCAGCGCGCGGAACTCGTCGAACGCGGTCTCCAGGAGTTTCTTGCGCTCGCGCTCGGTCGGCTCGCCCTTGAGGTCGGTGACGGCCACGCGCCACACCCCCAACGGCTGGCCCAGAATCAGGCGCTGCCACTCGTAGGTGGTGGCAGAGCGCCCCGGCGGCACAGGCGGCACGGTGCCGACGGTAGGCGCACCCGGAAAGCTGGCGGTGAAGCTGCCGTCGGGCGCCGTGTAGGCCACCAGTTCGGGGTCGGCCATCTTCGCGCCCCACACCCCGAGGCCGATCAACCCGACGCAGCACGCCGAAATGGATAGCCCGCCGAGGATGGCGAAGATCAGGCAGCCGCGGCCCTGGCGCCCGTCGCGCGCGTCGAGCGTGTCCCGGCGTGCCCTCCGCGCCGCCGGGTCGAAGTACGGGTCGCGGTCGTCCCTCGGCTGCCCCGGAAGCCGGCCGTCGTCGCGCGGGCGCACCGTCTCGCCCCGCGCGCGGCCCCGGTTGTCGCGCGGGTCGGCCCCGCCGTCGTCGGGGGTGAACACGGTTTGGCACGCCGCGCAGCGCACGGGGTTCCGCAGCAACTCGGCGGGGATATCGAGTTCGGCCCCGCAGCGGGGGCATTCGACCGGCGCGGGCATCGGGTTCGCCTCACGGGACTTCGCGGCTAAAGGTTGGTGTGGGCGATTATAGACCGCGTGCGGCGTTCCGCTAGAATGGCCGCTTCGGGAACGCAGTCGTCAGAGGGAGTCGGGCCATGCCGGGCGAGCCGTACACCACCGTGATTGGACTCGAAGTCCACGTCCAACTGCTGACGCGTACCAAACTCTTTTGCGGCTGCCTGAACCAGTTCGGCCTGCCGCCCAACAGCGCTACCTGCCCCGTGTGCCTCGGGCTTCCGGGCGTGTTGCCGGTGATGAACCGCAAGGCGTTCGACCTGGCCGTGCGCGCCGCGCTCGCGCTTAATTGCAATATCGCGGGGTTCACCAAGTGGGACCGCAAGAATTATTACTACCCCGACCTGCCCAAAAACTTCCAGACGAGCCAGTACGACCTGCCGTTTAGCTACGCCGGGCACCTGGATATTAACGTGCATGCCGACCCCAAGAAGGGTTACACGCCGAAAACGGTACGCATCACGCGTGCCCACCTCGAAGAAGACGCCGGGAAGTCGATGCACGACGACACCGGCCGCGGCGGGGCGTCGCAAGTGGACCTCAACCGCACCGGCACGCCGCTCTTGGAAATTGTGAGCGAACCCGACTTGCGCAGCCCCGAGGAGGCGATCACGTACCTCGACGAGTTGCGATTGATGTTGAAGGAACTCGGCGTATCCGATTGCGAGATGCAGGAGGGGAGTTTGCGCTGCGACGCGAACGTGAATATCCACGTGCCGCAATCCGACGGCAGTGTGGTGGCCACGCCGCTGGTGGAGATTAAAAACCTCAACAGCTTCCGCGCCGTCGGCCGCGCGATTACCTACGAGGCCAAGCGGCACTACGACGAATACACCAAGAATCCCGCCGGGTTCCGCATCGACAAGTTGCTGAAAACCACCGCCGGCTGGGTCGACCCGCGCGGCGTCACAGTCGTGCAGCGGCACAAAGAATCACTCGCGGACTACCGCTTCTTCCCCGAACCGGACCTCGTTCCCGTGGTGGTGACGGCCGACGAGATCGCGGCCGCGCGGGCGGCGATGGGCGAACTGCCGGGGGCGGCTCGCGCCCGGCTGCAATCGCAGTACGGCCTGAGCGTGTACGACGCCGACGTGCTCGTCGCTAAAGGGCGGGCCGTGGTCGGCTACTTCGAGGAGCTGGCGGCGGCGCTGAAGGACGGCAAGGCGGCGGCGAACCGGCTCTCAGACCTCGTCTACCCCGCCCTCGCCGAGCGGCGCGAGGAGATCGGCGAGTTCCCCGTGCGGCCCGCCGCCCTCACCGCGTTCCTTACCGCCACGGCCAGTGCGCAAAAACAGACGCGGCTCGACCTGTTCAAGTACATGCTCGACAAGTCGGCCACCCTGGAAGCCGCCGCCACCGCACTCGGCATCAGCTTCGCCGTCGATGAGACCAAGCTGCGCGCGGCCGTGGCGGCGGCGATTGCCGGGAACCCGAAGGCGGTGGCGGACTACCGCGCGGGCAAGGAGCAGTCGAAGATGGCGATCCTGGGCGCGGTCATGAAGGCGAACAAAGGGGCGCCCAACGACGTGGTGCGGCGGCTGTTGGACGAGGAGTTGGGGAAGAGTTAATTCGTGCGAAAGCCCGCCGTCCGCGACGGCGCGGAACAGTATGTAGGCTGTTCCGCGCCGTCGCGGACGGCGGGCTTTCGCACGAAGCAGCAGAAAGGGGCGACCGTGAGCGAGTCCGAGTTCCCGGCCGGGTGGGACGCCGACCGGGTGCGGAAGTTAATCGACCACTACGAGGCCATGTCCGACGACGAACTCGCTGCCGAGGACGACGCGGCAGGCGAGGAGCAGTCGGGGCAAACGGTCATTACCGTGCCCAACGCACTGCTGCCGGCCATCCGGCAGATGCTGGCGCGGCACAACTCCGCCTAGCAACGCGACGGGGACGCTGCAGGTTTCCACCACCCGCCTGGCCGGTCGGTGCTAGGCTTCCCCGCCGGCGCGGCCCGGCAGCACCCCGAGCGGCGGAGGCACCCGATGACCGACGACCAGACCGATTCCGACCAGCCCGCGTACTTCTCCGACGGCATCGAACCCGTCGCCCGGTCGTGGCCCGGCGAGCTGTTCCTGATTAGGATCGAGGCCCGGCCCGACCCTGACTCCGAGGACTCGGCCGAGTTCGGTGGCGCGTTCGTCAACTGCTACATCGACGCCGACGACCTCCGCACTGCCGAGCGCCGGGCCGTCGGACTCATTCAGGCGGACGGCTGGCAGCCGCACCGCTTCGACCAGTGGTCGCTCGTGACCCGCGACACCTACGCCGACTGCGAGCCGGGCGACGACGGGCCGGACCTGCGCGAGGTCGTGGACGAGGCGTTCGCCGACGGCGAAGTCTGCGTGTTCAACACCTACCCCGTCGGGGACGACAACGACGACGACGGGCACCAAGTCGAGTGCCCCGAGCACGGCGAGCAGGGCATCGGTTTAGTGTGTGCCCACGTCGCCCACGCCATCGACTCGGGCGCTTCGGCCGGCTTCTTCTTTTGGGATGAGTGCGACGACGGCTACGCCCGGCCGGACGCGTGGTGCCGCGAGTGCGAGGCGGCACTGCTGGCGGTGCCGGACGGCGAACCGCAGGACGACTGGTTCGAGGCGTGCGACAACAAGGTGCTGTGCGCGGCGTGCTGGGACTTGGCCAAGTACCGGCTTTACGGGTCGGGGCCGGCCGACAACGACTGACTACTCGCCCCTACCCGGCCTCACCTCACCAAAACGTCCGGCACGTCGTACTTGGCCCCCCCTAGATTCACCCGCCGGAACGGCCAGTCCTCCGGCGCGGTCAGCACCCGCCCGCCCTCCGCCGTCACGAGTGCCGTATCGACCACCGCCGCGCCGCCGACGCGCGCCAGCCACACGAGCGCCTGCCCTTCGAGGAACGGCTCGTCTTGTCCGGCGCGGCGGAGTTCCTCGGCGCAGACGTAGCCGGTGCCGTAGCACGGCTGGGTCTCGCGCCAACTGAACTCCGCGTCGGTGCCGGCGGTGACGGTGCGGGCCGTGAGACTCGCGCTCGTGACCGTCTTGCCGGGCTTCGACTGGGCGAGGTGGAACGCCGCCTGCTTCACCGCGAGGTCATACGCCTGGGCCAACTCCGGCGGCACGGGGCCGAAGCTCACGCTGCGCGACGCCGTGGCGTGGACGCCGCCGACACTCGCGGTCGCCTGCAGTCGCACGAACGGCCCGGCGGGGCGGTCGGCGGACCCGGCGCGGCCGTAGCGGCCGTCGCGCCCGTTGCCCTGCACCGTTACCGAGGTCGCCTCGGCGCCGGCGCGCAAGAGGCGGTGCGCGACCTGCCCCGCGAGTTCGGCCTCGGTCGAGTCGGCGGCGCACGTTCGCGCCGTGG
>CAXTPM010000096.1:0-3249 GCA_964245865.1 uncultured Fimbriiglobus sp.
TCGCCGTACACGGTGAGTTCGTAGGTGTAGGTGTCGTAAACGTGGATGTGGCGGTAGGTGCGCGTGGTGCCGTACTTGGTGACGGTCTTGTACTCCACGTCGTAGCGCAGGTCGTCGTCCTCGATCACCTGCAAAATGGGGTCGAGCGAGTCGTAGAACAGGTGCAGGTCGATGTCCGAGCCTTGCCGGGTGTAGCCGGTGAGTACGCTGCCGATGAGGCGCGGGCGGAAGCGGCACAGCCGGCGCATCAACTTCAACGCATGAATGCGCATGTCGCGCAGGTTCTCGGTGCGCTTCTCTCCCTCGTGGAGGCGCGCGAACGCCTGCACCTGCTCGCGGATTTCCGCGTTGCTCGGCAGGTCCGAGGGTTTGATGTCGCCGCGGAAAAGCCGTTTGGCGGCTTTGAGTTTCGCGGTGAAGTATTCGGACGGGCCGCCTCGAAGGCGACCGCGGCGCGGATGCGGGGGTCGGGCATGGTCGTGGGTGCGGCGGAAACGTGAAAGCCTATCCAGAGCCGCCGCGAGGCTTGCCTGTAGTATAGCCGGACGGAAGCACCGAGTAAAGCACGAAGCGTTTGGCCGCGGAGGCGCGGAGAGCGCGGAGGGAAAAGGCAGAAATTGTGTTTTCGTAACAAAACGCTCCTCGGTCTGACTCCGCGTTGCCTCAGTGTTCTCTGCGCCTCCGCGGCTCCATCTCTTCTCTTGTTCCAGGAACAGCCATGCCGCCCACTTACGACGCGATCATCGTCGGCGCCGGCCACAACGGCCTCACGACTGCCGCGTACCTCGCCAAAGCGGGGCGCAGCGTGCTGGTGCTCGAACGCAACGCGGTGGTGGGCGGCTGCTGTATCACCGAAGAAGTCTGGCCCGGCTACCGCGTGAGCAGTGCGGCGTATGTGAACAGCCTGCTGCGGCCCGAAATCATCCGCGATTTGCAGCTCAAGAAGCACGGCTTCGAGATGATCCCGCGCTCGCCGTCGTCGTTCACGCCGTTCCCCGACGGGCGCAGTTTGCTCATGGGGCCGGACGCGGCGATGACCCGGAGCGAGATCGCCAAGTTCAGCGCCAAGGACGCCGAGCAGTACCCGCGCTACGAGGCGATGCTGACCCGCGTGGCCGACTTCCTCGAACCGCTGCTGGCCCAAACCCCGCCCAACCCCTGGGGCGGCGTGCGCGACCTGATTCGCCTCGGTAAGATCGGCTGGGCGTTCCGGCGGCTGGGGCGCGAGGCGGGGGCGGAGGCGATCGAAATCTTGACCGGCGCCGCGCGGCCAATTCTCGACCGCTGGTTCGAGAGCGAGCAGCTCAAGGCGACCATCGCCACCGACGCGGTGATCGGCGCCTACGCCAGCCCCTCGACGCCGGGGACGGCGTATGTGCTGTTCCACCACGTGATGGGCGAATGCGACGGCGCGCGGGGCGTCTGGGGCTACGTCAAGGGCGGCATGGGCGGCATCTCCGAGTCCATCATGCGCGCGGCGCAGAGTTACGGCGCGGCGGTGAAAGTCAACGCGCCGGTGGCCCGCATCGTCACCAAGAACGGCCGGGCGGTGGGAGTCGCCCTCGAAGACGGCACCGAGTTCGCCGCGCGGCAGGTCGCGTCGTGCGCCGACGCGAACATCACGTTCACCAAGTTGATCTCGCCGAGTGAACTCCCAGGGGAGTTCAACCGCGCGGTCGCGCGCATCGACTACAGCTCGGCCACCGTCAAGATTAACGTGGCGCTCGACGCCCCGCCGCAGTTTAAGGCATTGCCGACGCCGGGGGTGGGGCCGCAGCACCACGGGACGATGCACATCTGCCCGACGATGGACTACATCGAGGCCGCGTTCGCCGACGCCAAATCGGGGAGGTGGGCGCGGAACCCGATGCTCGAGTGCACGCTGCCGACCGCACTCGACAACACCATCGCGCCGCCGGGGAAGCACCTGATGAGCCTGTTCGTGCAGTACGCGCCGTACACCCTCGCGGGCACCACCTGGGAGGCGGAGTCGGACAAGTTCGCCGACCGCTGCTTCGACGTGCTGAACGAGTACGCGCCGAACTTCAAGGCGAGTGTCATCGACCGCGTGGTGATCCCGCCGCCGGAGATGGAGCGGCGCTGGGGCATCACCGGCGGGAACATCATGCAGGGGTCGATGTCGCTGTCCAGCATGTTCAGCCTGCGCCCGGTGGCGGGGTTTGCGGACTACCGCACGCCGATCGACGGCCTATTTTTGTGCGGCGCGGCGGCGCACCCCGGCGGCGGGGTGATGGGCGCGGCGGGGCTGAACGCGGCGCGGGAGATGCTACGCTAGCCGAAACCAAAGAGGTCCGGCCGGGCCTGCTCGCGCTCCAGGCGGCGGGCGAACCCCTCGTCTTCGGGCAGGTCGAGTTCGTGGGCGGCGAGTTCGGCCAGGTAGTCGCAGCGCTCGTTGTCGGGGTCGCCGGAGTGGCCGCGCACCCACACGAGTTCGGCCTCGTGGAGTTCGCACAAGGGCAGCAGGCGCCGCCAGAGGTCGGCGTTCACGAGCGGGTAGCCGTCGAGCAGGCGCTTGGCCGTCCGGCCCGAGTTGACGCCCTCGACGACGTAAGTCGCGTCGCTCATCAGCCGGACGCGGCAGGGCGACTTCAGCGCTTCGAGTGCGGTAATGGCCGCGAGCAGTTCCATGCGGTTGTTGGTGGTGAGCCGGCGCCCACCCGAGAGTTCGCGCCGCTTGCCGTTGCACTCCAGGATGGCCGCGTAGCCGCCGGGACCGGGGTTGCCGACGCACGCGCCATCGGTGTGGATCGTGACATGGTGCCGCCCGCTGGGCATGGTGCGTGCCCCCCCATCGCACTGGGCCGGCCAGGTGCGGTCGTCGCAGTTGTGCCGGCTGGGGCGATGCTACGGCGCGTGTTGGCGTGGGCAAGCGATCAGGTGGACGAATTGATAGATTCTTACCGGTGGTGCGAAGTTGCTTCGCTCCCGCCCCCGCCTCTACAATGCGGGTATGCACCTCAGCGCCTTCGATCTGTTCAAGGTCGGCATCGGTCCCAGTAGCTCGCACACCGTCGGGCCGATGCTCGCGGCGTACCTGTTCGCGCAGAAGCTCGCGCCCGACCTCGGCGGCGTACATCGCGTGGCGGTCGATCTCTACGGCAGCCTCGCGCTCACGGGGCGCGGCCACGCCACGGATTTAGCCGTGGTGCTGGGCCTCTCGGGCGAGAAGCCAGAGACGGTGGACCCCGACGACGCGGCCATCGTCACCACCATCATCGCGCTGGCGGC
>CAXTPM010000096.1:3259-8365 GCA_964245865.1 uncultured Fimbriiglobus sp.
GACGCCCAGGCTCTCTGGGACTTGGCCCGCGCCACCGACTCGCTGCGACTGTGCGGCACGCGGCGGATCGAGTTCGTCGAGGCGCGCGACCTCGTGTTCCACGAATCGACGTTCCTGCCGTTCCACCCCAACGGCGTTCGCTTCCGCGCCTTCGACTCCGATGGCACCGTGCTGCTCGCGGAGGTGTACTACTCGGTCGGCGGCGGCTTCGTGGTGCGCGACGGCGACGCGGCCCTCACCGCCGGGGACGCCGAGGTCGTGAACGTGAAGTACCCGTTCGCCAACGCTAAGGAACTCCTGGCGTGGGGCGAGTCCACCGGGCTGAGCATCGCCGGCCTCCTCGCCGAGAACGAACAGACCTGGCGCGCCCCGCCGGACACCGACGCGGGGCTGGACCGCATCTGGGCGGTGATGCGGGCCAGCATCGAGCGCGGCTGCCGCACCGACGGGACGCTCCCCGGTGGCCTCGGCGTCGAGCGCCGCGCCGCCGGGGTCTTGCGCCGCCTGCTCACGCCCGCCGGCGCGGCCGACCCGATGGCGCAGATGGACTACGTGAGCCTGTTCGCACTCGCGGTGAACGAGGAGAACGCGGCCGGTGGGCGGGTGGTCACGGCACCCACTAACGGCGCGGCCGGAGTGATCCCGGCGGTGATCGGCTACTACGAGCGCTTCGTGCCGGGCGCCACCCCGGCGGGCATCCGCGAGTTCCTGCTGACCGCCGCCGCCATCGGCATGCTCTACAAGCGCAACGCGAGCTTGAGTGCGGCCGAGATGGGCTGCCAGGGCGAGGTCGGCGTGGCCTGCTCGATGGCCGCGGCGGGACTCGCGGCCGTGATGGGCGGGACCAACGCCCAGATCGAGAACGCTGCCGAGATCGGCATGGAGCACAACCTCGGGCTCACGTGCGACCCGGTGGGGGGGCTGGTGCAGGTGCCGTGCATCGAGCGCAACACCATGGGCGCGATCAAGGCCATCAACGCAGCCAGGCTAGCGGTGCTCCACGGCGACGGCCGTCACCGGGTGCCGCTCGACCGCGTGATCGAGACGATGCGCCAAACCGGCGTCGATATGCAGCGGAAGTACAAGGAGACATCGCTCGGCGGGCTGGCGGTGAACCTGGCGGAGTGCTAGCTCCAGTTCCCTCCCCCCTTTGAGGGGGAGGGCTAGGGTGGGGGGGACTCGCCACCGCCACGAGGCACCGAAGCGAGTTCGACTCACTCCTATTAGGCGAGTCCCCCCCACCCTAGCCCTCCCCCCTTTGAGGGGGAGGGGACAGGAAAGAGTGGTCGGCGTTGTTGTCTGTTCGGCAGGAAAAGGCGTCCCCGCCCGCGCCCGATTGGGTCGTGCCTACCACTCGACCTGGTCCGATATGTGGGGGGGTGCGTCGGCTATCTTCCTCTACAGCCGACGCTCCCCCCCATATGTCTGGTACGCACGGCATGCCGTGCGCTAGGCTGACGCAACATCAGCCCCCCGAGCGCTCGGGAAATCTAGGCACTCCCCCCACGAGGCGCGGGGCGGGGACACGGCTGAGGCTAGCGGCGATGACGCGGGGCGACAAGGGGGCGGCGGATTTCTGTCCCCGAGCGGGGGGCGTCAGCCCTCCGAGCCAGTCCATCACTTGGCGTTTGCCGTAACTGTATGACTGGCTCGGAGGGCTGACGCCCCCCGCTCAGGTAAAAGCCGTCCTCACCCCATCCCGTTCGGCTGCGGGAATTGCAGCATCGCCAGCTTCGCCACGGGGTCGTGCGCCGGCTCGAACAGCAGTTCCACCGCCGCGATGTTCGACACCCGCGCGGTCATCTTCTCGACCTTGCCGAAGTCAACTCCATCGACGAACCCTTGCAGCGGGCGCTTGTCGGAGTCGAGGCTGCGCACGGTGACGCTGGAGTCGATGGTCAGCACCGCCGGGTGCCAGAACTCGGGCTTGAGCACGTTCGACCCCGCAAGTGTTAACAGCGGCGCGTTGAACGGCAGCGGCGTGGCGCCCATTGCTCTCGCATACGAGGTACTCCCGGCCGCGGTGGCGACGAGCATGCCGTCGGCCACCACCTTGGGCATGCGCGTCTTGCCGTTGACCGCGACCTCGACCCACGCGGTCTGGCCGGATTCGCGCTCGACCCAGCAGTCGTTGAACGCCAGGCACTCCGAGCGGTGTCCGTCGGGGCAGATCACCTCCACCCACAGCAGCGGCAACTGGTAGAGGCGCAGTTGCCGGTGCCAGAACGCCTCGGGGTCGCGGGTGTTCAGGAGGAACCCCAGGTGGCCCGTGTTGATGCCGTAGAACGGCAGCCGGTCACGCCAGTGCTGGCGGATGGCGCGCAGCATCGTGCCGTCCCCGCCGAGTACCACCACGCACTCCGCGTCGGCGGGGTTGGGCGGCACGAGGTGCGCGAGTTCGGCGGCGATTTCGCGCGACTTGGGGTTGGCCTCGTCGTACTCTAACCGTATCTTCGGGGGCCGGGCGAGATCGACGTAGGTATCCGGCGCGGGCGGCGTGGGCCGAAAGAGGCCGTGGCGGCAAATGTAGCGCTCGACCGGCGGGTGCAGCATGCCGTCGGCGGCGCTGCCGTCAAAGAGGTCGTTGCGAATGAGCGCCGTCGTGGCGTGGGGCGGGACTTTCAGGAGCGTGCAGTGCGGCGGCAGTTCGCCCAGGTCCGCCGGCTCGCCGGACTCCTGGAGCACCGCGAAGTGCGCGTGCGCCCACAGCCGCTCGCCGTCGCCCCACTCGGATTGAATCTTCGAGCGGCCGTCGGCCCCCGGCCACACTGATGCCGCCGGGACGACGTGCCAGACCTCGATTCCGGCCCCGCCGTAGCGCGAGTCGAAGTGCTCGTTGGGTGTGAACTCGCCGTGCTCCAGATCATCGAGATCGACGCACACGCGCTCCAGACCCTTGAAGTTCAGGTCGGCGAGGATCGCGCGGTGAATCGCCCGGCTCTCGGCCTCGGGCCGGCCGGGGCGCGGGCCGTTGGGCAGTATCACTACCTCGTCGAACTCGCTCGCCAGAAGCGCGGCGATGTCGCGGTGGTGGGTGGCCGGCGGGTCGAACGTCCCGGCGTACACGGCGACTCGGCGGGGCCGGCTCATACTCACGTCGATCCGGTTCGCAGGACTTCGGGCGGGCGGACTCCTTATCATCGTAGCACCCCCGGCGCACTCCGGCGGGGGTTCCGACCCGCCGCACCACCCCAGGAGCTTGCCCGTGAGGCCATTCGCCACCGCCCTCGCCGCCCTACTGCTGATCCACTCCGCCGCCGGGGCCGCTGTTGTGACCAAGGAAGTCAAGTACGACTACGCCGGCAAGACCTTCGTCGGCCAGGTCTGTTACGACGACGCCACCGCTGCGCCCAAGCCCGGCGTGCTGGTGTTCCACGAGTGGTGGGGACTCGACGACTTCGCCAAGGGTCGCGCCGCCGAACTCGCCAAGATGGGCTACGTCGCCTTCGCGGCTGATATGTACGGCGAGGGCAAAGTGGTCGATCACCCCACCGACGCCGGCGCGATGGCCGGCGAGGCGCGCAAGAACGCCGAGCAGTGGCGCGGCCGCGCCAAAGCCGCCTACGACCAGCTCGTGGCGATGCCCAACGTCGATAAGTCGAAAATCGCCGCCATCGGCTACTGCTTCGGCGGCTCGACGGCGTTGCAGTTGGCCTACTCGGGCGCCGACCTGAAGGCCGTGAGCACGTTCCACGCCGCCTTATCACCCGCGCCGACGCCGGAGCAGGCCAAGGCGATCAAGGCGAAGATTCTCGTCAACCACGGCGCCGACGACAGCTTCATCTCCCAAGAGAGCATCGACAAGTTCAAGGCCGCGCTCAAAGCCGCCGACGTGAGCCTGCAGTTCGAGTCGTACCCCGGCACGGTGCACTCGTTCGCGGTGAAGGCGGCCGACGCGAAAATGATCAAGGGGATGGCCTACAACGCCGACGCCGACGCCAAGTCGTGGGCGGCAATGACGGCACTGTTCGAGAAGGCGTTCGGCGGGAAGTCGTAGTCGGTGCGAACGAAAGATTTCGCCGCCAAGTGCGCGAAGGTC
The DNA here is from genome assembly GCA_964245865.1 of uncultured Fimbriiglobus sp. Classification (GTDB taxonomy): domain Bacteria; phylum Planctomycetota; class Planctomycetia; order Gemmatales; family Gemmataceae; genus Fimbriiglobus. The sequence goes on from CAXTPM010000096.1 coordinate 7,299, forward strand.
GCCAAGGGGGACGGAGGGAAGAAGGGAAACAATACGTTTTGTCTTCCCTCCCTTCGTCTTAACTTGGCGACCTTGGCGCACTTGGCGGCGAAATCTTACTCACTTTCTCGGTTGACACCCCGCCCCCCGTCGTCTACTTTGCACAGTAAAGCCGGCGGCGGTCAACCCACAGGGGGTTCGCGTGGAACTGCACGAAGCGCTCGCCCAGATCGAGACCATCCGCGCCCACGCCATTGCCAGCGGCGCCGCCGGGCGCTTCCGCGGCTACCGCAGCGGCCCCGTCGCCACGTCGGGCCTGCTCGCCGTGGTGGCCGCGATGGTGCAGCCGGCGTGGGTGCCCTCCCCCGAGCGGGATGTGGGAATGTACCTTGCACTGTGGCTTACCACCGCCGTGGTCGGCGGCGGGATCGCGGCGTCGGGGCTTTGGCTCACCCGAAGGCTCGAAGTCCCGAGCGTGCGGCACGAACTCACGCGCCTGGCCGTCGGGCAGTTCGTCCCGTGCCTCGCGGCCGGGGCGCTCGTCACCGTGGCAGTCGCCCGGCACGCCCCGGCCTCGGCGCACTTGCTCCCCGGCTTGTGGCAGGTGTTCTTTAGCCTCGGCATCTTCGCCTCGTGCCGGCTCTTGCCTCGCCCCGTCGTGGCCGTGGCGTTCTTCTACCTGCTCTGCGGCACCCTGAACCTGTGCGGCGGCGCGGCGTTCGGCGAACTCGCGCCGCTGGCGATGGGTCTGCCGTTCGCCGTGGGCCAACTGGCGACCGCGGCCATCCTCTACTGGCACCTGGAGCGCGGCCGTGGCACCTGAAGCCGCCGGGAGTTTCGCGTTCGACGGCCTCGACCGCGTGCTGCACGAAAAAGCGCGCCTCGGCATCCTCACGTCGCTGTTAAGCCGCGACCAGGGGCTGGTGTTCAACGACCTGCGCGAGCTGTGCGCCCTCACCGACGGCAACCTCAGCCGGCACTTGCAGGTGCTCCAAGAGGCGCAGTTGGTCGAGATTTGGAAGCAGCACAAGGGCAAGCGGCCGCAGACTCTGGTGCGCCTCACTCCCGTCGGGAAGCGGCGATTCCTG
>CAXTPM010000096.1:8375-11044 GCA_964245865.1 uncultured Fimbriiglobus sp.
TCGAACTCCTTGAACAAATCGTCGCCGGGGCGCTCTCCGCCGCCGACGCGACCGGCGCGGCGCCGAAGCCCGCCAAGCCGCTGGGACTGCTGCCGAGCTAGACCGGGCCTGGGGCAGCGCCTTACGTTGACTGACGCCTGTATACTTTGCGATACCAAGTTGAGGTGCCGCCGTGACTGACCCACACCGAACCGTTGTCCGCGCCGAAGTCCTCGGCATGTGCTTCGGCGTCCGCGACGCCCTCGTGCTCATGGAAAGCCTCGACGACCCAGGGTCGGTGACGGTCCACGGCGAGTTGGTGCACAACCCCGTGGTGCTGCAAGACCTGCGCGTGCGCGGCTTCCACCTCGGCAGCGAGTCGGCCGACCGGGCCGTGCCGGGCACCGAGCGCGTGCTGATTACCGCCCACGGGGTGAGCGACCGCGAGCGCGCCCGCCTGACGAGTGCCGGCAAGACGCTCATCGACACGACTTGCCCCCTGGTCGAGCGCGTCCACCGCCGCGCGAAGCAACTCAGCACGCGCGTCAATCACGTGGTCGTCATCGGGCGTCCGGGGCACGTCGAGGTGCGCGGCATCGTCGAGGACTTGCCGAGCGCCACCGTCGTACCCGATGTCGAGTCGGTCGCCGAGTACCCGTTCGCCAAACTCGGCGTGGTGTGCCAGACGACCACCCCGCCGCACCTGGCCCGCGCGGTGCTGGCCGCGATCCGCGCGGCGAACCCGCACGCCGAAGTCGAGTACGCCGAGACCATCTGCGCCCCGACGCGCGAGCACCAGAAGGCGCTCGACCGCCTGCTCACCGAAGTCGATTGCGTGGTGGTGGTCGGCGGCGCGAACTCGAACAACACGCTCGAACTCGCCCGCCTCGCCGAACACGCCGGGGTGCGCGCGGTGCGCGTGGCCGACGCCAGTGAGTTGCACGCCGGGCACCTCGCCGGCGCGACTCGGGTGGGGCTGACGGCGGGGACATCGACACTCGCGCGCACCGTCGATGCGGTCGAGGCGCGGATCGGGGAGCTAGTCGCTGCGCTCGAAGGTTGAAGTGTGAAAGGAAGAAAAGACGGGACCGACGCCATTGTCTTCTCTTTCTTTCACACTTCAACCTTCGAGCGCAGCGACCCAGTGCGCCTGCACGTACAGCACCGCGAAGTTGTGCGCGAAGTGCAGCACCATCGGCAGCCACAGCCCGCCGGAGTAGACGCGGGCGTAGCCGAGGCCCGCGCCCAGCAGCGCCAGCACCGGCCACTGCGCGAAGCGGCCGGCGTGGGCGAGGCCGAACAGCACCGCCGTCAGCCAGACCGCGCCATGCACCCCGACGTGCGGTCGCAGGTGGCCGAGCATCAGCCGGCGGAAGAACAGTTCCTCGACGACCGCCGGCTGCAGGCAGACGAGCGGGATCGAGTATTCGAGGTTGTCCCAGGTGAGGAGTTCCTCGGGGTCCGGCAGCGGCCTCTGGAGCAGGTCTTCGACCAGGCTCTTGAGCGTGTGCCCGTAGGCGAAGTTCACCGCCAGTAGGACGATTAGCCCGAACGGCGCGAGCGCCCACGCCACGCGCCGGGGGACGCGCGTTGGCGGCACGGCGGTGCCGGGGGCGAGGAACAGCACCAGCGAGAGCACGAACACGGTGTCCACCGCGTCGAACCAGATCAGCTCGGCGTAGACCTCGCGCGGCACCGGCTCCCCAGTGAACTGGGGCGTTGCGTGGTGCGCGCTCAGGTACATCTCGGCGTAGATCGCCGCGGTGGTGAGGAGGTACGCCGCGAGGATCACCGCCAGGGGCGCGAGCGGCGGGCGGCGCTCGGGGCCGGCTGCGGGGTTACGAGTCGCCCGCATCGCCACGCCGGCGCGCGTCGAGTTTGGCGTCGTCGCCGCTGTAGCCGAACTCCGAGCGCAACAAGAGTGCGGCGTCGTCGCGCATCTGCTTGCGGAGGGCTTCCTGGTGGGCGCGCCGCACGGGGGGGGCGAGTTGCGAACCGCGAGCTTGTTCGCCGTAGACCAGGCTCGCAAACGTGCCGGGGTCGGCCTCCTTGCGGTACACGAGCGTGGCCACATAGTAGGTGTCGCGCGGGGCGTCGGCCATCACGACCGTGGTCGAGGGCGGCGAATCTTTGGCGTTGAGCAGGGTGGCCACCATCTCGATAGTCGGGAACGGCGTATTGGCGTCGCGCTGGAGCGTGAACTCGCGGACGGCCCCCTGCCCGCTCGAGGTCGGCAGCACGCTGCGCGTGATCGGAGCCACGTCGTCGATGTCGAAGGTGCGCACCTTGGCCTGTGCGTCGGGCGGCAGGCCGGCGAACGCCGCCTTGCGCGCCGCGACCAGGCCGGCGTCGATCTCGCCGGCAGTCTTGCCGAGCGTCTGGCACTTCGCGGCGAGGTCTTGCGCCGCCTTCTCGGCCAACTTGCGCGCCTGCGTCAGTCGCCACGCACTCGTCACTTTCTCTCGCACGCCGGGGCCGTTCAGGCTCTTGGGCGCCTCGGCGGGGGTGTCTTGGGTGCGCCACGCGACGGCCTTCGGGAACTCCTCGCGGCTCACCGGCACCGGCTTCGGCTTGTACAGCCCGACCGACGGGGTGCGGGCGCCGGTCGCCCGGTTCGAGTCGAAGAAGAACTCGCTGCCGACGGCTTCGGCGATCATGTACGAACTCGGCGACAGCCCCGGCGGGGTCGA
>CAXTPM010000096.1:11054-12357 GCA_964245865.1 uncultured Fimbriiglobus sp.
GTAGCGCTCGACCAGCGACTTCAGCCCCGCGTCGTCCTTAAGGCCGTAGAGGTCGCGGGCTTCTTGACTCGACACGACGGCCAGGCCGCGAGCCTTGACGAACTCATCGACGAGCTTTTGCGGCGCGGGGTCGTCCTTCTTGGCGTTGAGTGCGGTCAACTCTTTGGTCAGCCGCTCCAGGTCGCGCGTGGCGAGGATTTTGGTGAGGCCGGCCCGCGCCTGCTCGGCGAGTTGGCCCTGCACCGCGCTCAGCGGCACGGGCTGCGCGGCCGCGGCGTGGGGGGCGACGGCCGCGACCAGGGCTGCAAACCCGCCGGCGCCCGGCAGCACCGGGGCGACGAACGCGGGGGGGAGGGTGTTGAAGCGGTCCACCCGCTCGGCCACCGCACCCTCGCCGATAAAGGTCACGGCGGCGACGAACGGGTGCCCGGCGACCGCGGCGACTAGCCCCGCGAGCGGCGCGGGGCGGACCAAGCTCGTGTCGAGCAACTGCTCGCGGGGGCTGAACGCGCTATACCACTGCGTCTGCACTTGCTGGGTGTGCTTCTTGGTGTACTCGGCGTAAGCCGAAGTCAGGCGCGGGTCGGGCAGCACCAGGCGCGGGGCGCCCGCCAACTGCGTGATGCGGTCGATGCCGCCGAGGCTGGGGGCCAACAAGCCGCCGACCTTGGCCACGATGTCTAAGCTACGCGCCGCTTCCTCGGAGGCCGACTTGTAAAACGGCTCGTCGGCCTTCACTTCCACGTAGGCGAGTTTGATGCGGCGCGGCTCGCGCAGGCCGATCTTCGCCTGCCCCGGCGCGGGGTCGAGGTTGCGCCCCGCGGTGAAGAAGTCCTGGAGCGCCTGGCCGTCGGGTGCCCCCTGCACCTGCGAGACGAACGCCTCGGCCGGCAGCGCGGTGACGGCGAACTTCGCGGCCGCGCACTGCTTGCGGTAGAACTCGTAGAAGTCCGCCGGGGCGTCGAACTGGAGCGCCTGGGGCCGCAGGTAGGCCTGGCCGAGCACCGCGCCCTGGGCGGCGCGCACGCGGAACTCGTCGCCCAAGGCGGCGAGGAAGTCGGCGCGCTTGGTGCGCAAGCGCCCCTGCACCGCGGCCGTGGCGATCTTGCGGTCGTCGTCGCCGAGCACGCCGCCGAACTCCTGGTTGGCGAGCGCCTCGACATCGCCCTCGGTGTCGGCGGCCTTCCCCGTGGCCGCGTCATCGAGATCTACGGGCCGGAATCCTCGGGCAAGACCACGCTCGCGCTCCACACCGTCGCCGAGGCCCAGAAGAAGGGCGGCGTCTGCGCCTTCGTGGATGCTG
>CAXTPM010000097.1:0-12245 GCA_964245865.1 uncultured Fimbriiglobus sp.
ACGTACCCGCCGGGCGTCGGGGCGATCCAGGTGCGCACGCGCGCCGACGAAGCGGGCCGTCGGGTGCTGACGTTCTGGGTGTGGCACCCGCCCAGAAACCCCGGCGCCATGGCCCCTTACGAGGCGTGGTTCTGGCGCGCCGCCCGCCGGGCCTACCAGGCCGAGGCGGCCGGACGGTTGAGCGCGGCCGGGGCCGATGTCCGCTCGCTCACCAGTTTCGACGCCGGCGAAAGTGGCGGCGGCGAGGGTGAGGGGGGCGACGACCTCTGGGCCGAGCGCGACAGCTTCCGGCAACTCAACGCCGAACTGCGCCGCCTCGCGCCCAGTGTGGGGCTGCCGTTCGACGCGGTCGAGTTGGAGCGGCACGGCCTGGGGGCCAAGGCGCTCGATGTCCGCTCTACCGTGGGGATGGGCCTCGTCATTTTCGCGCTCTATTTTTTCTGCGTGTATTTACTACCCACGATGACGTGCGAGGAGCGCGAGCGGGGCGTATTACTTGCCCAAGCGCTGTCGCCGGCCACCACGTGGGAACTGTTGGCCGCGAAGTTCCTGTTCTACCCGGTGCTGGGAATACTACTCGCCGCCACGCTCGCCGGAATCTACCAGCCGGCGGTGCTGCGCACACTATTCTTTTGGCTGGGGCTGGTGGCGGTGGCGACGAGTTTCCTCGGCGTCGGCATGACCATCGGCACCCTGGCCAAGACGCAGCGCGCCGCACTCATGGGGTCGATGTGCTACCTGATGACGGTGTCGCTCTTTCTGATTATCTGCCAGCAGAACCGCATCCCGTACCTGCCGGCGTTTCTGATCGAGTACCACGCGCCGCGCGTGATTCACGCCGCACTCACGCAGGAGGTGGTGTGGTACCACTGGTTGCACCTGCTGGCGTCGTTCGGTTTGGGCGCGGCGTGGGTGCTGGTCGCGGGGTGGTTGTTCCGGCGGCGCGGCTGGCAATGATGGGGCGTGATTCCGCTACTGTAAACTCGCCAGGGCGCCCAGATTCCGTTGGCGGGGGCAGTCTGGGGCGACTAGGATAGCGCTAAGCCGGGCGGGGTCGCCCGCGTTTTCGCGCATCCACTGGGGTCGGCACCACGATGTACAGTCTCATGTTGATGACCGCGATGGCCGGGGCGCCGGCCTCGACCGGATTCGGCGGCACCCTGTTCGGCGGCTGCTCGGGGTCGTGCCACGGCGTCAGCTACCTGTCGTGCTCGGGCAGCGGCTACGGCAGCTACTCGAACTGCTACGGCGGCAGCTACTACAGCGCGTGTACGGGCAGTTATTACAGCTCGTGTACCGGGTGCTGCGGCGGCACGTCGTGCTGCGGCTACGCCACCTACACCGCGTGCTGCGGCGGTGGGCTACTCAGCGGGCTGCACTCGCGCCTCTCAGGGCTGTTCCAGGGGTCGTGCTCGGGCTACTCGGCGTACCCGGTGTCGTCGTGTTGCGGCTATACCGCGTGCTGCGGCGGGTCGTGTTGCGGCTATAGCTCGTCGTACTACTACGGCTCGTGTCACGGCTACGCCAGCGGGCCGTACTACTCGGTCTACGGCGGCTGCTACTCGACGTGCTGCGGCGGCGGGGTGTACGGCGGCTGCTACGGCACGCTGGAGATGAGCTACCCCACGTTCGGCTGCGGTGGCGGCTGCGGCGGGGTGATCGTTGCACCGTCCTATACTCCCGTAATGGAGTCGGGCGGCGTCATCATCGGCCGCGCGGTCGCCCCCGCCCAAGTGGCCGGCGGCACCCCGGCGGGCTACTACGCCACGCCCGAGACCGGCACCAGCGGGTACCTGGCCTCGGCGCCGCCGTCCACTGCGTCGGGCGAACTGCCCGCGCACCTGGCGGTCGAACTGCCGGCCAACGCCAAGCTGTACGTCGATGGCACGCTGATCCGCGGCGAGGGCGATGTCCGGCACTTCCACACGCCGGACCTGACCCAAGGCAAGGCGTTCTACTACGAGTTGCGGGCCGAGTACACCGTGGCCGGCAAGGTCGAGGTCGAGGAGAAGAAGGTGGTGGTGCGGGCCGGGGACCGGCTGAGCGAGGCGTTCCCGAAACTGCTGGCCCTGGCCAAGCCGTCGCGGGCGCCGGAACTGGCCTCGGTGGGCGCGAAGTAGTTTCACCGGATTAGTCGGGTTTCGGGCGAGAATCGCCGAAAAGCGCGGGCCGGGGGTTTTGGACCCCCGGCCGCGTTCGTATCGTGACCCCACTTCGATGAGTTCCCCCGTGTCCCGTGGTGCGTTGCGCCGAGGCGTCCCGTGAGTGCAGGTTACTTGTTTACGTCCGAGTCCGTGTCGATGGGCCACCCGGACAAGGTGGCCGACCAGATCAGCGACGCCATTTTGGACTTCTGCCTCGGGCACGACCCCAAGAGCCGGGTGGCGTGCGAAACACTCGTGACCACCGACCACGTAACGGTGGCCGGGGAAATCACCACGAGTGCGCCCCTGACGCGCGCGGCGGTGGACCGGATCGTGCGCGAGGCGATCACCGAGATCGGCTACACCGACCCGGCGATCGGGTTCGCGGCGCAGACGTGCCAGGTAAACTGCCTGATCCACGCCCAGTCGCCGGACATCTCGGTCGGCGTGGATACCGGCGGCGCGGGCGACCAGGGCATGATGTTCGGGTTCGCGTGCGACGAGACGCGCAGCCTGATGCCGCTGCCGATTTACCTGAGCCACCGGCTGGTGGAGAACCACGCGGCGATGCGGCGGGACGGGCGGCTGAAGTGGCTGCGGCCCGACGCCAAGAGTCAGGTCACGGTCGAGTACGCGGCCGACGGCACGCCGAAGCGCATCCACACGGTGGTGCTCAGCACGCAGCACGACGAGACGGTGTGCGGCGACGTGAAGGGCAAGAAGCAGTTCACCGAGGCGGCCCGGCAGCAGGTCATCGACGCCCTGATCCTGCCCACGCTGCGCGAAGAGCGGCCGGACCTGGTCCACGGCGAGATCGTCTACCACATCAACCCCACGGGCATCTTCCTCGAAGGCGGCCCGCACGGCGACTGCGGCCTGACCGGGCGGAAGATCATCGTGGACACCTACGGCGGCCGCGGCCGGCACGGCGGCGGGGCGTTTTCGGGCAAAGACCCGACTAAGGTGGACCGCTCGGCCGCGTACATGGCCCGCTACATCGCCAAGAACGTGGTCGCCGCGAAGCTCGCCAGGCAGTGCGAGGTGCAACTGAGCTACGCCATCGGCTACCCGGACCCGCTCTCCATTTGGGTCGGCACGGCCGGCACCAACGCGAAGGGCGTGACCGAGGAGAAGCTGGTCGAGCTGGTGCGCGCGCACTTCCAGCTCACCCCGGCGGGGATCATCGAGAGCCTGAACCTGCGCCGGCCGATCTACCGTGAGAGCGCCCGGCACGGCCACTTCGGGCGGGAGAACGCGGACTTCTACTGGGAGCGGACGGACAAGGCGGACGCGCTGCGGAAGGCGGCGGGGGTGTAGAACGCCCCTTCGCGCCGACGTTCTGGTGTGGTAACGTGGGGTCGTCGTTCATCCAGGAGACTGCGATGAGCCTGACTAAAGCCGCGCGGCTGCTGCCGGTCGGGGAGCGCCTCGAACTCGTGTTCCGCCTGTGGGACGAACTGGTCGAGGACGGCTTCCGCCCCGAGCCGGACGTGGAGTTGTGGGGCGAACTCGACCGGCGAATCGACGCGCACGACGCGAACCCGGCCGACGTGCGGACGTGGGAGCAAGTGCGGGCGCGGTTCTGCGGCGGGCGGTGAGGACGTTAGCGGTGTGGGGTCGAGTGGCACTGGCTAGCCTGACCTCACCCCCCGGCCCCCTCTCCCAGGAGGAGAGGGGGTGAGCCTGATTCAGTGCGTCAGCCAGTGGCGAGTCTGGGCAGGCACTCCGCTCACACGCGCCCAGAACGCTTCTCCCCCTCTCCTTTTGGGAGAGGGGGCCGGGGGGTGAGGTCTCTTTCGGTGGGGCCAGTCAACCCGCCACCTCGTTTGCCTGTTCGCTCTTACTGACTGGTAAGAGCAACCGGGTGCTCACGCACTCCGGCTCGCCGGCAGCTACTCCCCGCCCGCCCCCTCCACTGGCTCCGGTGGCAGCGGCGCGGCCCGACGCAAGTCGGGGTTCCACAGCCTCACGCCGATGTCGCCGCCCGGCGGTCCCCCCTTGACCATCCTCGCCCGCAGGTCGGTGCCACCGTCGTCGGCCCCGTCGAGGCCGACCGAGTAGACGGCAATCCCGTCGGGCAGCACGCGGTAGAGCAGGGGCTTGCCGGTGTAGGGGTCGGCGGGAACCGTCTTCAAGATGCCCGGTGGAATCTCGCCCAACGTCGCCGGCCAGCGGCCGTTGGCGAGGCGGTAGCGCTCGCAGGCGAGGGCCGTGGCCGTCGCGCCGAGTTGGGCGCGGGCGCGTGTCTCGGCCTCGCTGCACTTCTCGACGGCGGGCATAATCATCCCCACCATCGTCTCGACGGCGGGGATCGTGCCGGGGCGCGGGATCGCCGCCACCGCCGCACTCATTGCCGCGTCGCGCTCGGGGTCCGGCAGTTTCGCGGCCGTTATCAACTCCCCGAACCGGGTCAGCACTTGCACTTGCGCGCGGCGGAAGCTGCCGCGCACGAAGCGCGTGGCGATGAGGTCGGCCGTCGAGCCGGGGGCCGGGCCGGCGCCGAGCGCCCCGAGGGTGAGCGAGCCGTCGCCGACCGCCTCGCAGATTTGGAACAGCGACGCCCGCTCGCCGCGCAGGCCGTACACCAGCCGCGGCACGTCGCGCTCTTGGAGTAAGCGCGCCTGCAACTCGGCGAGCTTCTCGGCCGGCGGCGCGGCGGTCCAGGCGAGGGTGCGCTCGGTCTCGCGCACCGCGATTCCCGCGACGGCCATGCGCACCAGTTGCGAGATCAGCGTCGGCTCGTCCCCGACGCCGCTCGCCACGTTCAGGATCGCGCGGCAGTCATCCAGCGCCCCGGCCGCGTCGCCGGCGTGGGCCAGCACCGCCGCGTCGAGCATCAAGACCGCCGCGCCGCCGCGCAGGTTTTGGATGTCCGGCAACAGCGTAGCGAACGGGTTCGGCTTGGCGAACGTGAGCGGGATGCCGCCGGCGGGCAGGTCGCGCACCCGGCGGGCTGCGGCGACGGCCCCGGCACACTGGCCGTGGGCGGCGAGCAGTTCACCGAGCGTCTTGGCGTCCGGCAGGTGCCGCGACGGCTTGTCGTAGAACGCCTCGGTGCCGTTCCAGTACGCCATCGTCAGGTCGGGGACGAGGGCGTGGGCCTTGAGAATTTGCGTGGCCGAGTTCCGCTCGGGTGGGGGCAGCGTCGCGTTGTGCGCCGCGTCCACCTCGCCGACGCGCCACCCCGGCTCCTCGGCGTCGAGCTTGGCCACCAGCGGGCCGAGGGTGCGACGGGCCGACGAGTCGAACAGCCCGGCGAAGTATGCGCCGGCCCCGGCGACAACGGCGACTGCCACCGCGGCAACAAGGCGGCGCTTGGACGTGCGGGTCATCGGCTCGCTCCGGGAGGGGGTGCCGTCGATTGTAGCACGGCGGTGAGTCCGGGTCGCCGGGCGTCACCCCGTCGGCGAGTTCGGACTTCGGCGGGCCTTGGCCGTCGCTACCAGCCGCGCCCGAGCCACTCCTCGGCGACTCCGCGGCCGAACCGCACGCCGCCGGCCGGGACCGCGAACCGCCGGGCCAACTCGGCCGGCACCTGCTCGATGTCGTCGGGGAAGTCGCTCTCGGCGAACCGCTTGATGGCGAACGCGTCGCCGGTGCCGCAGACGAACTCGACTCCGCCCGGCCGGAACACGACCACCGCGAACAGAGCGTTCTCGATCTCCGCGTCGGCCATCCACAGGTTCCAGTGCGGCTTGCCCTCGAGGTGGGGCGTGTCGGCCACCTCCTGGTCGTGGTCGGCCAGGTACTCGGCGGCGAAGTCGCGGACCTCGGAGGCCGTGAACCCGTTCGGCGACCCCGGCGCGCGAGTCGCCGCGAGGCGGCGTTCGATCTCGGCCATCGCGTCCATCTCAGAGACCCCCGCCGGACGCCGCCGCCCAGTACCAGGCGCCGACTTGGCCGAGCAGGACCAGCAGGTTCCCGGCCGCGTGCAGCAGCACGGGCACGCACACCGACCCGCTCCGCAGGTACGCCCAGGCCAGGAAGAACCCGCCCAGCACGTTCTCCGGGCTGGGGTTGCCGTATACGACGTGGAGCAGCCCGAACACCGCCCCGCTCGCGGCGACCGCCGGCCACGGCCCCGCCACCGCCGCCAGGGGGACGCACAGGGCGGTGCGGTAGATGGCCTCTTCGAGCAGCGGGGCGAACACGCACATCCGCAGGAACGCCGGGCCGACCGCCGCCGGGGGAAGCAACTGGACCGGCAGCCGCCACCCCGCCGCGACCCACGCGCCCGCCGCCGCACCCATGCACACCAGGGCGAGCGCCCCGAGCCGGGCGGCGAGGCGGACCCACCGCCGCCAGCCGCCGGACGGGCCGCACAGCCCGATGCTCGGCAGGTCGCCGCCCGACAGCCGGGCGTAGGTGCCCAGAGTCGTCAGCGCGACCGCCCAGCGGCCGTCGATGCTTTCCGGGTAGCGGTTCAGCCACACCACCCCGAGATCGACGATCACCGCGACCAGCCCGACGGCCACCGCCGCGCGGGCGCGCCGGCCGTGGAGGCTGCGGCCGATTTCGGTGTGCAACCGCGCCCCCCGCTCGATTGTGATGGAGGTAGACACCGCCGCCCCCGCCGCACCCAGGCTACCCGCCCCGCCACGGCAAGGCCGCCGTCTCCGCGCCGCCTACTCGCCGCCGGGCTTCGCCGGCGCGCGGCGCTGGTCCGGGTTCCACAGGCGGAAGCCGAACTCGGCGAGCCGCGCGCCGGTGGGCATTACCCGCGCGACTTTCCCGTCGGGCGTTCGCGGCGTGCTGTTGTCGTACATCCAGTCCGGCCCGGCCGTCCACACGGCGGCGCCGTCACCCAGGGCGGTGTACTCGACCGGCTTGCCGGTGTAGGGGTCGGTCGGGACCGACGCCAGCAACTCCGGCGGAATCTCGCCGAGCGTGGCGGGCCAGCGGCCGGACTTCAGGCGGAAGCGCTCGCACGCCAGCGCCGCCACCGCGCACCCCAGTCGGGCGCGCAGGCGGTTGTCGGACTCGGCGAAGTAGCGCACGTTCTGGCCGAGGGCGTCCGCGAAGTTCTCGCCGGTGAACGGGTTGGTGCCACGGTTGTGCCGCGCACCCAGTTCGTTCGCGCTCGCCGCCGCGACGGCCCGGTCGCACTCGGGGTCGGGCAGTTTCGCCGCGGCCACGAGTTCGGTCAGGCGCTCCAGTGAGATGATTTGGGCGCGCCGCGCCATGGGCCGGAACCCCAGCGAGATCGCGCGCTGCGCGAGCGTCGGGGCGGGGTTCGGCACGCCCACGTACCCGGCCAGCGCGTCACCGGCCGACAACTCGCCGGCGTGGACTCGCCCGAGCGTCTGGAACAAGAGCGCCCGCTCGCCCCGGCAGGCCCACAGCATCCGGGGCGCGGCGTGCTCGGCCAGCAAGAGCGCCTGCAGCCGCGCCAGCTGGTCGGCCGGCGGGGCACTGTTCCAGGCGAGGGTGCGTTCGAGTTCGGCGACGGCGCTGGCGACGATTTGTACTCGCGTCCACTGGCCCGCCGCCGACGGCTCGTCGCCGACCCCGCCCGACGCCAGGCCGAGAATCGCGCCGCAGTCGGAAAGCGACCCGGCCGCGTTGCCGGTGAGGGCCGAGTGCGCGGCCCCGGCGCGCAGCAGATTCGCCGCGTCGAGCGCCGCCGCGCTGGCGACCGAGGGCTGAAAGAATGGACTCGGCATCGGCCCCGGCCGGAACGCGGTGTACGGCCGGCCCCCGCCCGGCGCCGCGCCCGCCGCCCGCGCCAGGGTCAGCGCCTCGCCGCTCGCGGGAATCGCCCCGGCGAGGGTCGCCGCCTCCGCCGGGTCGGGCGTGCGGTTCGACACGGGTGCGACCAGGGACGGCCCGCCCAAGTAGCCCGGCAGCGCCGCCACCGCCGCGAGCGCTTTCTCGGTCGCGTCCCCCTCCGGCGGCGGCAGCGTGGCGTCGCGTGCGGCGTTCAACTCGTCGAAGCGCCAGCCGGGGTCGTCCGCGTCGAGCCGGTCGGTCATCGCTTTCAAGCGCGCCTCGTCGCCGGACTGCGCCACGCGCAGCCAGCCGTAGCCGCCGGTACACATGAGTCCGGCGAGCGCCAGCGCCCCCACGGCGACTCGGCGACCCCACTTGCCCCACCGCCGCTTGGCCACGATGTCGCCCCCCGTGCGGTGCCGGACTAGACGACGGTAATCGCCCCGCGCCCCGGCCCGGTGATGCGGCCGACCTTCGCCGCGGCCGGGGTGCCGGCGGCGACGAGCCGCGCCACCGCGTCGTCGGCCAGGAACGCCGGCACCGCCACCAGCAGTCCCCCGCTGGTCTGGGCGTCGCACAGCAGGATGCGGTCCACCTCGCTGATGTGGTCGGCGAACGTCACCCAGTCGCGCAAGAACAGGGCGTTGGCGCGCGTGCCGCCGGGGACGATCCCCGCCGCGGCGTACTCCCGCGCCGCCTCCAAGATGGGCACCGCACTCGCCGTGATCTCGGCATCCACACCACTCGCGCTGGTCATGTTGCGCAAGTGGCCCAACAATCCGAAGCCGGTGACATCGGTCGCGGCGCGGACGTTGATCTCGTTCTGGAACTGCCGCAGCGCTCCGACCGCCGGGCCGTTGAGCGTCGTCATGACCCGGATGGCTTCCGTGATGGCGCCGCGGTCGTCCTTGCCGTTCTTTGCGGCGGTCGTGATGACCCCAAGCCCCAGGGGCTTGGTCAGGATTAGCACGTTCCCCTCGGCGGCGCCGCTGTTGGCCCAGACCTTGTCCGGCGACATCTCGCCGACCACCGCGAGGCCGAAGATCGGCTCGTCGGTCTTGATCGTGTGCCCGCCGACGATGCTGCACCCGGCCTTCTGCGCCACCTCGTGCGCGCCGAGCAGAATCTCGCCGAGTACCTCGCGCGGCAGCGTATCCGGGAAGCCGACGATACTCAGGGCCATGAGCGGGTAGCCGCCCATCGCGTAGATGTCCGAGATGGCGTTGGCGGCGGCGATGCGGCCGAAGTCGCGCGGGTCGTCCACGATGGGGGTAAAGAAGTCGGTCGTGAACACCAGCGCCCGGTCGTCGTTGAGCTTGTACACGGCGGCGTCGTCGGCGGTGCTGCTGCCGACCATCACCGCGGCGCTGGTGATCGGCGGGAGCATTCCCAACAGGGGGAGGAGGAACCCCGGCGGGTGCTTGGCAGCGCAGCCGGCGCGCTTGGCGTACTGGGTCAGGCGGATCGGGCCGGTCGGTTCGGCGGTCATGGTGGAGTCCCCGTGCGGTGGCGCGTATTGTAAGACTCGCACCCCGAGGGAACCACGATGCCCCGACTCGCCGCGCTGCTCACGATGCTCGCCCTGCCGAGCGTGGCGCCGGCGCACGCGCTGGAACTCGCGCTCTCGGCGAGCGCCGGGCGCGTCACCGTGGTGGCCGGCTACGACACCGGCGAGCCGGCCGAAGGGGCGCGCGTGACCGTGGCCGACGGGTCGGGGCGAATCGTCGCCGAGGGTTCGACCGACGAACGCGGCGCCTGGGCGAGCGGCGAACTGCCGCCGGGCACCTACGCCGTGCGCGTCGATGAAGCCCAGGGGCACCGCGCCGAGGGGGGCATCACCGTGGGCGCCGAATCGGCCGGCGAGGTGCGGCGCGTGCGGCCGGGACTCGACGCCCCGCGGGCCGTGCGCTTGGGGCTGGGACTCGGCGCGATTGCCCTACTCACGGCCGTCACTTGGCTGGTTCGGCGCGGGCGAGGTCCGCGGCAAGGCGCGCGTGCAGCGTGAGCCACGGGTCGGCGGGCTTGGGGTCGGCCCGGCGCGGGGCGGCTTGGGTTTGGAGCCAGCCGGCGAGGTCGGCCGCGTCCTGGTTGCCGAGCTTGCGCGCTACCTCGCGGCCACTCGCATCGACCACGAGAAGCGTCGGCATGCTCTTGACGCCGAAGCGCTCGAACGCCGCGCGGTGCTGCTCGGCGTCGAGTTTCACCGCCACGTACTTCGAGGACAGGACTTTCAGCACCCGCGCGTCCTTCAAGGCGCCGGCGGCGAGCTTCTGGCACGGCCCGCACCACTCGGCGCCGAAGTCGAGGAACAAGAGTTTCCCCGACGACTTCGCCTCGGCCTCCGCTTTAACGAGGTCGGCGCGCCACACGCCCGGCGACTGGGCCGAGGCAGCGGCGGCGGAGAGCGTGGCGAGGCAGAGCAGGGCGGGGAGTGTTGCGCGCATGGCGGCGGAATAGCGGGGCGGCGCGGGCGAGTCAAGCTCGACGGGCGGGCTTTCGGGGTCCACTCTCCTACGCCAGATGAATGATCTCCCCCGCCACCTCCGCCCACGCCTCGAACTCCACGAACTGCTCGCCCATCTCGCGCAGGATCATCGCCGCGTCGCCCTTGGCGAAGCGCAACGCCGGCGGCACCAGCACGAGCGCCGGCACGTCGGTCGGCCCGTCCCCGGCATACGCCACCCGGTCGGCGCGGGTTAGGGCGTCGCGTACCACGGCCGGCTTGTCGATGCCGACTTCGTCGCAGGTGAACGGCGAGTCGGCCGGGCGCGTCATCACGAGGCCGCGCCCCGAGGGGTGCCAGTGCCCGCCGTTGGCGTGGGTCGGCAGGTTGAGGTGGCCGACGAGCCGGTCGATGTACCAGCGGCACCCGGCTGAGGCGATTGTGACATCCCAGCCGAGTTCGCCGAGGCGCTCGACGTACTCCGCCAGGCGCGGCTCTAGCCCCAGTGATTGGAGTGCGGCGACTGTCTCGGCTTCAGTGGCGGTGATCTGCGCGTAGGTGAGGGCGAGGCAGTCGAAGTGCGTGAGCCTGCCGCCGGCGTAGTCGAGGAAATAGTTCGGCAGGCGCGGCGGGCAGAGCTGCCCGCGCGCCAGAAAATAGAAGTCGGTGCGCGTCAGCGTCCCGTCGAAGTCGCTCACCAGAATGTTGCGGGCCACGGCGCTACTTCCGCGCGGCGGGGCTAGTCGCCGGGCCGACTCTCGGCACGGGCAGCGGGGTCACGATATCGAAAATCTGAATCTCCTGCGGCGGCTGGCCCGGCTTGTCGCTGTAGCTCACCCGGAACGTCATCTTCTGGAGCAGGCGCTGCATCTCGTCGAGTGCCGGGTCGTCGAGGCCGTCGAACTGCCCGACGCACACCCGGCTGCCGATGGGGAGGTGCAAGACGTAACTATCGAGCGGGCGCGGCGTCATCCCCAGCCGCCGCGCGGCCTCCGCGGCAGACTGAGTCATCTTCTCGCTGCGCAGCATGTTGGCGAACTCCCCGGCCTGCGCGGCGGTCAGTTCGAGCATCTTGCCGCGCTTGTCGCCCCCGCCGGTGAAGAGGCGCCCGATCGCGGTGCCCGCTTGTTTGGAGTCCTGCGACATCGTGGGCGTGGTGAAGTCCTTCACCGCCAGCGTCCAGCCCTTGCCGACTTTCAACAGCGACAGCGGCTCGTTCTCGTTCATCGCCACCACCGCCGGGTCGAGCGTGCCGGCGCTCTTGGCCTCGGCCTGCTTGGTCATCGGGTTCGGCACCACCATGCCGTTCGCGTACGGGTTGATGTACGCAGTTTCGACGTTCGGCTTCGACTCGCCGGGCGTGGCGATGTATTGCCGGTCCATCAGGTGAACTTGTGCCGGCGCGGGCCAGGCTTTGATCATCTTTTGCGCCGCGCGGGCCGTATCCATATTCGGGAAGCCCCCGATGAGCACGCCCCACTGCGTGCTGACGGTGAGTTTGGCGATGCGCACCGTCGGCGGCGCGTCTAGGAACGGCACGCCGTTGGCCATCGCCTTCTGCTTCTCCTCGGCGTACTTCTGCAAGAATGGCGCCTGCTCCTTGGTGCGCTCGGCGAGCATCTCCGCGCGGCGCTTCTCCTCACGCAGTCGCTCCTCGGCCCCCCACTCGTACAAGTAGGCCGCGGCGTTGTGCTGGGTGCGCACGATGCCCGCCAACTCCTCGGCGTGCTTCTGCGCGTCGGGGCCGGTATAGCTCTTAATGCACACGAACCACTCCCCACTCGACGGCTGCACGCCCCAGGGGTGTGCCACCGAACTCGGCGTGACGGCGGCGACCGGCGCGGTAGGAGCCGGGGCCGTCGGGGCGGGCGTTGCCGGCGCGGGAGCCGAGACCGGGGTCGTCGGGGCGGCGGGCGGCTTCGGGGCGGGCGCCGCCGGCGTGGCGCGGT
>CAXTPM010000098.1:0-12206 GCA_964245865.1 uncultured Fimbriiglobus sp.
GGGGGGGGGGGGGGGGGGGGGGGGGGGGGCGGCGACTGCGGCACGTTGTTCACGGTCACCACCAGGCTCGCCGACAGCGCGGGGTTCGCCGAGTCGGCCACCGTGATCGTCTGGAACCCCGGCGTCTGGAAGTTCAGCGTCACCGTGGTCACGCCCCGCTCCACGCCTCCGAAGCTCACCGTGAACGCGGGGACTTGCGGGTCGGTGGTCGAGAGGGTGAGTGCCCCGATGAAGTTGGTCGCCACGTTCCCGAACGCATCCGAGAGCGTGATTTGCAAGGGCTGCGGGTCGTTCGGCAGCACCGGGCGCGGGAAGCCGACCAGCGAGATCACCGCCGGCACACCCGGCTGCACGCGCGTGCTGGCCGTGGCGCTACTCAGCACCAGTGCCGGGTTGCCCACGGTGAGGGTCTGCCGCCCGGCGGTGAAGAACGTCACGTCGAAAGTCTTCACGCCGTTGTCCGCCGCCGTGAACGTCGCGTCGGCCGGCAGGAGCGCGAGGCGATCCGTGCCCACCAGGCGCACCAGGCCGCGGAACGCCGCGTCGGCGGTCACGGTAATACGCACCGTCTGCCCGGCGGTCACTTGCGCCGGAAGCCCGCTGACGCCGAACGCCCCGACGGGGCCGCGCAGGGCGTACTGCCGCACCCCCGTGGGCGTGGTCAGGAACGCACTCCGCCCGTCGGCACTCACGGTAAGCGCGCCGCTGCCCAGCGGGGTGAGGGCGCCGAGCGCCTCGCCTAACGGGAGCGAGAACAACAGCGGCCCGCCGTCGGGGGCGTAGACCTCCAGCCGCCCCGTGGTAGTATTGGCCAGCACCAGTCGCCCCGTGGTGGGGTCGAACGCCCCGGAGGTGACGACGGCCGGTGTGTTGGCCACCACCGAAAGGTTGTTCGTGTAGGTAGTCGTCCCCTGGCGGTTCACGACGAACCGCGAGCCGTCGGCGTTGGCATTACCAATGTAGTTCAGCGCCGACTCGGCCGGGTCGAACTGCGCCACGTACTTGTTGGTGGCGAGGTTGAAGCTGCCCACGGTCTGCGTGACGGCGAGCGTGCCGGCGTCGAAAATCCCCCCCGTGGCGACCGCGAACTTGCCGTCGGCGGAGCGCGCGAGGTTGGAGTCGGCCACCAAGTTGCCGAGGCCCGACCCTACGGTGAGCTTGTCGGTCGCGGTGTCGAGGCGGAACGTCTGCCCCAACTCGAAGGCGCGCTGGTCGCCGCCGCGCACCGTCACGTAGCCCGTGCCACTAGCAGCAATCACGATGTCGCGCAGGCCGCCGTTCCAGTTGGAGACGCTGTACGGGACGTTCGTCACCGCCCCGGTCGCCAGGGTGAGCTTGCGGATGAAGCCCTGCGTCGCCCCCCGACCGCGCTCGACGGCGTAGATGGTGGTGCCGTCGGGCGTGATGTCCAGCCCCCCGAGGTTCGCCCCCACCTGGTACGCCGGCAAGAGTGTCTGGGTGGCGATGTCGAAGGGGATCACTAGCCCGCCGCCGGTGCTGATGTACAGCCGCGTGCCGGTGGGGTCGGCCACCACGTCGCGGCGGTCGGGCAGGTTCAGGAACGCGGCGACGCCGAAGGGGTTCACCAAAATGTCCGACTGCTGCGCGCTCACCCCGACGGTGGCGTCGAGCGCGGTGACGTTCTGCCGCCCGGCACTCGCCAGCTTCACCGCGAACGTCTTCACGCCGTTGTCCGCGGCGGTGAACGTCACGCTGGCGGGGAGGCTCGCGGCGGGGTCGGAACTGCTGAGCAGCACCGTGCCGACGTAGCCGGTGAGCACCGCACCCGTGGCGTCGCGCGCGGTCAGGGTCACATTCGCCAGGGTGCCGACCGAGGCGACGGAGGGGAAGGGGGTCGTGAACTCCAGGTTCACCAGCCGCCCGTCGTTCGCCGGCAGCACCAGTTGCCGGAACCCCGACACGGTGGCCACGAACACGCGCGTGCCGTCGGCGTTCACGGCCAGCGCGCCGCTGGCGCCCAACACCTCGCCGACCGCCACGCGGTAGCGCTCGCGGTAGGTGGCGGCGTCGAGCGCCACAATCTGGTCGTTGAGCCGGTCGAGCGTGAAGAACAGCGTGCCGGCCGCGTTGTAGACGCCGCCCTGGGTCTGCCCGGCCACGAGTTGCACGCCGGTGAAGTCGCCGGCCATTACCGAGAGCGTGTTCTGCGTGCCGAGCACCGGCACCGCGAGCCGGTTGCCCTGGCTGGTGAGGGCCGGGGCGCCGAGGCCGATCACCCCCGCGTCGGCGGTCGTCACCGAGTCGCCGGCCGAGAGGTACAGGCTCAGTTCCGGGGGGTTGAGCGTACTGGCGAACGGGATCACCCCGGCGACGGCGCTGCGGTCGAACGAGCGGGCCACGCGGCCGAACAGCCCGCCTCCCACCACCGCGCCCGCCGGGGTGATCGCCTGGCCGTTGGAGAGCAGCACCTTGCCGTTGGCCGCGACCGCCAGGTCGCTCACCGCGAGGCCGCGCAGGGTGGTCGTGACGCCGGTGGTGGTGTCGAACTGCCGCACGAAACTCTGCGTGTAGCCGGGGAACGTGTCGGCGGCGTACACGAAGCGGCCGTCGGGCGAGGTGTCGGCCGCGCCCAGCGTAGTGCCGACCTGGGTGGGAGTCGAGAGCGACTGCGTGCCGGGGTTGAAGCGGCTAATCAGCCCCCCCGCGCCGGCGACCACGACCTGGCCCGTCGCGGGGTCGAACGACAGATCGACCACCGCCTGGGGGTACGGGACTGCCGTGGCCACCGCGCCGGCGGGGTTGACGCGGATGCCGCGCTGCGCCACCACGAGCGCCGCGTCCAACTGTTGGAACACGATCGACTGGATGCCGGGGTTAGTGAACGCGACGTTGAACGTCTTCACCCCCTGGTCGGCCGCACCGAATGTGTACGTCGCCGGCAGGTTGGCCCCGCCGGTCGAGTTGATGGTAAGGGTGCCGGTGAAGTTCGTCACCGGGTTCCCGGCCGCGTCCACCACCGCGACGGTGACGGGGTTGCTCACGCCGGTGCTGGTGAGCGTGGGGTAGGCGGTGAGAATCTGGAGCGCGGCCGGCACGCCGTTGGACTGCGGCAGGTCGAACTGCCGCACGCCGCCGGGCGTGGCCACAAAGAGTCGCCCCGGCGCCGCGACCATGTTGCCGCTGCCGAAGGTCTGGTAGGCCGGCACGTTCTCGCCGATCCCCTCGCGCCGGAGCACCTTGAACGTGGTGGTGCTGATCGTCACCAGTTGGTCGGCGACCGAGTCGATGGCGTAGAGCAGGTTTTGCGTGCGGTCGAACGCCACACCGCCGTCGAGGCCCGCGAAGTTTTCCAAGGTGGACTGGGTGGCCGAATCGACGATGGAAAGTCCGCCGTTCTGGCCGACGGCGTAGAGGCTCCCGTCGCGCGAGAACGCCGCCTCGCGGTTCGGCCCGCCGGGGCCGACGATCCGAACCTGCGGGGTGCCGCCCTCCGACTGACGCATTACGCCGTCGATGGCCGGGCTGACGATGCCGATGCGCGAGCGATCCGCCGAAGAATACTGCGGCGTGTCTTGCGCCACGCGCAGGGCCAGGTTGGTGAACGTGTCGGTCGCGGGGTCGAGTTGCACGACATCGGCGAGGTCCGGCGCCACCCCCACCCGGCGGCTGGTCACCAGCCCGAGGCCCGAGGCGCTAAACTGCACGTCGAACGCGCCGCTGGCCCCCGGCCCGCCGTTGTACAGGGGGCGCGAGATATTACCGTTGGTGAGATCGACCTTGAACAGCCGGACGGCCGTGTCCTCGGCCGCGTACAGCGCCTTGCCGTCGGCGGTGAGGTCCAGGCCGTTGAGCGCCTGCTGGTTGGGCACCGTGAACGTCGGCAGGTAGCCGCCGGTGTTGACGTTGTAGCGGAAAATGCCGCTGGTCGCGGTGGTGAAGTAGAGCAGCCCCCGCGCGTCGTCGTAGGCCAGGTCGCGCCGGCCGGTGCTCTGGTCGAGCAGGAAACTCGGGACCACGCGGTCCTCGAGCGCCGTCACTGTAAGGGACTCGGGCCGGGCGGGTGTGGTGGGTTCGGCCATGTCGGAGTCGTCCTGGCGGGGGGCCGTAGCAGTGGCTCGGCGATTGTGCCGCCCGACTAGGGGGGGCGCAAGTCGTTCGGCGCGGGCCGAGAGGTCGCCGACCGTGGGAACGGTCGCGTCCGGGGGGTTGTGCCGGACCCGATACCCCGGCCGACGGAAACACGCTTAGCTTATGCAGACGACCGGGCCGCGCCAATCTAACGCGGATCGTGGTTCGATCCGATGTCTTCAACGAACCACGAGTCACGAGTCACGAACCACGATTTTTCGGAGCCGTCTTCCACCGCCGGTGCAGCCAGAAATACTGCTCCGGGTGCCGGCGGATGAGTCGTTCGAGGGCCGCGTGGTAGCGCTCGGTGATCGCCCGCACCGCGTCGGGGCGGTCGGCATAGTCGCGCGCGTCGAAGCGGTCCTCGCACACGACCTCGTACTTCAACAGTCCCCCGACGCGCGGCACCCCGACCACGACGAGTTCCGCGTCGTACTCTAATGCCATGAGGGCCACGGCCTTGTGGGCTGATGCCGGGCGCCCGAAGAACGGCACGAACACCCCGCGCGGCCCGGCGTCCTGGTCGGCGAGCGTGGCCACCTTGCCGCCTCCCGCCATCACCGACGTGAGGCGCGCGAAGTCGTCCTTCTTGGCGATGATTGTCTGCCCCGTCGCCTGGCGGAAGCGCTTCAGGTACCGCTCCAGGTAGGCGTTGTCCAGCACCCTGGCGATGGCGAAGGTGCGGAAGCCGAGTCGGCCGAGTACGAACCCCGCGAGTTCCCAGTTGCCGAAGTGCCCCGTGACGATCAAGGTCGGGCGGGTACTCACCAGCACCCCCACCAAATCGCGCTCGCCCACCAGTGCGGCGTAGTCGCGCCAGTTGATCGTCTGGAGCTTGCGGGGCAACAGCGCGATCTCGACGACCATGCGTGCGAAGTGCCGGTAGCAGCCGCGCACCACGCCGTCGAGGCGCCCCGGCTGGTTCGCCCACTCGGGGAACGCGGCACGCAGGTTCTCCGCGGCCACGAGCCGGTGGCGCTTGTCGATGCGGTACGCCAGTGCCGCGAGCAGCCCGGCGAACGCCTCGGCCACGGGCGCCGGCACCGTCTGCAACGCGGCGACGACCGCGCGCACGGCGGCGTACACGGCGAAGTCGAGCGACTTCGACTTCGGGCGCTTACTCATCGCGCGGAATCCACCCGCACCGAGCGCCCCGTGCGTGCCGACTCGTAGATGGCCTCGATCAGCCGCACCGCGCGCACGCCCTCGGGGCCGTCGATGAGCGGCCGGCGCCTCTCCTGAATCGCGTCCACGAAGTCCGCGAGCTGCCGGCGGTGGCCCTCCGAGGTGATTGCGCGGGGGTCGGCCGCGCCGCCGCTCGCCCCGACTTTGGTGGCGAACCGCGCCCGCACCTCGGCGTCGGAATCCAACTCGTCGGCGAAGTCCCAGCGGGTAATGTCGTCTTGTTCGAGCGACGCCGAGCCGCGGTCGCCGTGCAGGCTGATCGCCTTCGGGTAGCCCGGATGCACCGACGTAGTCGCCCGGATCACCCCCAGCGCCCCGGACCCGAAGCGCAACACCGCGACGGCGGTATCCTCGACTTCGATGCGCTCGTGCGCGAGCGTGGCCGTGAACGCCATCACCTCGACGGGGTCGCCGACCAGCCACACCAGTAAGTCAACGGTGTGGATGGCCTGGTTCATCAGCGCCCCGCCGCCGTCGAGGGCGAGCGTCCCCTTCCAGCCGCCGTCGTCGTAGTAGGCCTGGCTGCGCCACCACTTGCACGACGCCTCCACGAGTGTGAGCCGGCCGAAGCGGCCCGCGTCCACGGCGGACTTCAGCGCGAGACTCGAGTCGGCGAAGCGGCTCGGGAAGATCGGGCACAGCTCGACGCCCGCCGCCCGGCACGCAGTCACGATTGAATCGCAGCGCGCCGCGGTGATTTCGAGCGGCTTCTCGACCACGACGTGCTTACCCGCCGCGGCGGCGGCGAGCGCCGGCTCGAGGTGCGCCCCGCTCGGCGTGGTGACGACCACCGCATCGACGCGCGCGTCCGCGAGCGCTTCGTCCAAACTCGCCGTGGCGAGGCAGTCGGCCAGCCCGCACTCCGCGCGGAACGCCTCGGCCGACTCCGCACGCCGCCCCACCGCCGCCACCACGGCCGCGCCGGGGATTCGGGCGATGGCCGCGGCGTGCGTGCGGGCGATGGCGCCGCACCCCACCACGGCGAAACCGAACGGGCGAGTCGGGTTCATGCGTGCGGCACCCGGATCGGACGTTTGAGCAGCACCACCGCGCGGGCGGTGTACTGGGCGCCGCTGCCCAAGGTGGCGAGCAGCATTAGCCACACCAGGGCGCTGCGGCCCAACTCGGCGGCGGCGAGCCACTCGCCGAGTTCGCCGCGCAGCGCTTCGAGCGCGAACACACTCAGCAGGGCGGCAGTCTGCGTGGCGGTCTTGAGCTTGCCGAACCAGTCCGCGCCGAAGCGGTGCCCCTGCGTCTCGACCGCGCCGCGCAGCCCCGTCACCCACAGCTCGCGCCCCAGCATCAGCGCCACCACCGCCGGGCCGACCCCAGTCTGGGGCAGGGTGGCGAGGTACACCAGCGCGGTGCCGATCAGCACTTTATCGGTCAAAGGGTCGAGGCTGCGCCCCAGCGCGGTGAGCGGCCCGACGCGCCGCGCCACGAAGCCGTCGGCCCAGTCGGTGAGCATGGCCAGCGCGAACACGCCCAGCGCGGCGCCCCACTTCTCGGCGGCGATGCACGCGGCCAACAGCGCGGCCAGCGGCAGGCGCGACAGCGAGAGCGCGTTGGGCCAGTTCAACAGCGGCGGGGGGCGGTCGGGCATGGGGTCAGTCTAGGGCGCCGGACGCGCTCTTTCCCTTCCCCCCTTGAGGGGGAGGGGGAAAGAGCGCCGCACCCCAGTGCAGCTACGGCTTTTCCGCCGCCCCCAGCCCGTCCGATTCCCCCGCCGCGGCCGTCCCCTGCGCGGCGCGCGGCGCCGGCGGCACCCCGTTGGGGAACCTCGGCTGGCGGTGGTCGGCGTCGGGGCGCGGGCCGCAGCCGAGGCACACCACCAACATCACGGCGAGGCTGCGAATCATGGCGAATCCCGCGGCTAGTCGAAGTCGATGTAGACGCCGTCGGCGCGGCCACCGAGCGCGGTGAACTTCGGCTGGCCGGCGCTGCCGGTGAACTGCGCGGGGTTCCGCAGCGGCCGCACGCTGCCGTCGCAGTAGCCGAAGTGAATCACCTTCGGGTGGGCGCTGGCGAACTTCGCCCCGGCCATCGGCTCGGCCGAGTTCGCGGCGAGGCCGAAGGCGGTGGAGTGGGCGTTGGCGCCCCACGAGTACATCGCGTGCCGGCCCGGCGTGCCGAAGTCGCCGCCGACCGCCTCGCCGAACAAGAACGTGCAGCCGGTGCCGTCGGGGATCATCTCCGAGGTGGTGCGCGACTGGTAGGACATCGCCCCGCGCGCGCCGGGTCCGCCGCGCCAGTCGCCCGCCACGCCGAGGTAGTGCGTCGCGGCGAGGCTGCGGCCGAGGTCGCCACTAATGGAAATGTGCGTGCCGGCGTGGACCTGGCCCGCGCCGGGGAACTCGACTTCCGGGCTGCCGTAGTACATTCCCACGAAGCGCACCGCCGCTTGGTTGGGGGGCGGTGCCGACGGGCAGGCTAGCTCGGGGATGGTCTCGGCGAGGGCCGCGCGGTTGGCGGGGTCGTGCCAGTACAGGTCGCCGGGCAGGGTGGTGTACGGCCGCAGCACGATTCGCCGGGCGAGGTCGTCGCGGCCCAACTCCGGCAGGAGTTGCGCGACCGGCCCCCAGCCGTCGGGCAGGCACCCGGCGGGCAGCACCCCCTGGGCCGACTCGGAGCCGAGTGCGGCCGCGCCCAGGCGGCGCAGATTATTTTGGCAGGCCGCGCGCGCGGCCTCGGAGCGCACTCGACTGACCGCGGGCAGGGCGACGGCCGCCGCCAGCGCCACCAGGGCGAGGATCAGCGCCGCCTCGGCGGGCGTCACGGCGGCGCGGCGGGTGGGGCGCATGGCGGTGGACTCCCGGAACCGGGCGGAACCTGCTCCAGCGGTCTTACCCGATTCGCGCGCCGGAATCAAGCCGGGGGAATCGGCGACCCCTCACGCCTGCCAAGCGACCTCACCCCCCGTCCCCCTCTCCCAGGAGGAGAGGGGGACGGGGGGTGAGGTCGCTTGGCAGGCGAGGCGAGGTTGCTTCCGACCCGCCCCCGCCTACACTTCACCCTATACGGAGGAACGCATGGAGTTCGCGCTGCCGCCGGTGGGCGAGGGGCTGATCGAGGTCGAGCTGACGCGCTGGCTGGTCGCGCCCGGCGAGGCGGTGGCGCGCGGCCAGGCGCTGTGCGAGGTGATGTCCGACAAGGCCACGATGGAAGTCCCCTCGCCGTTCGCCGGCACGATTACCGCCGTAGCGGGGGCGCCCGGCGACAAGCTCGCGGTCGGGGCGGTGATCCTGAGTTACGCCCCCGCCAACGCGCAGGCCGCCGAACTCGAAGTCGCCACGGCCGCGGCGGTGAGGCTGCTCGAATCCGCCAACGGCAGCGCCACGGCCGTGCTGGAAGCGCCGCCGAGTCTGCTTTCCCCGCCGGCGCCGGGGCGGGCCGCGCCGCCCGCCGCGCCGTCGGTGCGCCTCCTGGCGCGCAAGCTCGGGGTGGACCTCGCCGGCGTCAGCGGCACGGGGCCGGACGGGCGCATCCTGGTCGAAGACCTGCGAAGCGCCGTCGCCCCAATCGCGCCGGCCCCGCAGCCGCACGCCCCGCGCAAGAGCGAGCCGAAGCCGCCGGACTTCGGGGCGCCGGGCACGCGCGTCCCCTTGGTGGGGGTGCGGCGCAAGATCGCCGAGCAGATGGTGAAGTCCCTGGCGACGGCGCCGCACTTCACTTACGTCGAGGAGTGCGATCTCACCGAACTCGTGCGCCTGCGCGCCCAACTCAAAGACACCTTCGCCCGCGCCGGCTACAAGCTCACCTACTTGCCGTTCATCCTGAAGGCGATCACCCGCGCCCTGCGCGACGTGCCGGTGGTGAACGCGACCTTCGACGACGCCAAGCAGGAACTCGTGCTGCACCGCGAGCGCAACCTCGGCGTGGCGGTCACGGCCCCCTCGGGGCTGGTGGTGCCGGTCATCCGCGGCGCCGAGAAACTCGACCTCGCCGGGCTGGCGGGAGAGTTGGAGCGCCTCAGCGACGCGGCCCGCTCCAACAAGCTGGCGCGATCCGACATGGCCGGCGGCACGTTCACGGTCTCGAGCATCGGCAGTATCGGCGGCCTGCACGCCACGCCGATCCTGAACGTGCCCGAAGTCGGCATCGTCGCGGTCGGCAAAGTCGTGAAGCGCCCGGTGTTCGACGAGCGCGGCGGCGTGCGGGCAGCGGAGATGGCGTACCTGTCGTTCTCGTTCGACCACCGCTTCATCGACGGCGCGGTCGCGGCGCACTTCGGCAACGCGGTCGTGCGGCACCTGAGCCACCCGGCCGAGCTGCTGTTGCCCGACGCGCTGCCGCCGAAGTGAGCGCGCCCCGCCTGGCGACCGCGCTGCTGATCGCCGCGGCGTTCGCGCTGCTGTGGGGGCTGCGCGGCCGCACCAACCACAGCGAGGACTTATTCATCTACCGCGCCGGGGCGCGGCTGGCGCTGGACGGGCACTCGCCGTATGACCAGGCGCGCCTGGCCGCGATGGTGACCGCGCAGTTCCCGGACGAGGAGATGCTGCACGCGAACCACGGCTACTTCCTGCCGCCGGGGGCGGCGGTGGTACTGGCGCCGTTCGCGCCGATGCCGTGGGCGTGGGCGAAGTTCGCGTTCGGGGCGCTCACCCTTGCGGGGGCGGGGTATGTGCTGAGTCGGTTGCCGGATTGGTCCCTGATCGGGGGGCGTCAGCCCTCCGTGTCTGGCTATCGCGATAGCCAGACACGGAGGGCTGACGCCCCCCGATCAGGGACCAATCCGGCCGCGGGGTGGCGCGCCTGGGCCGGCTTCCTCTGCGTGCTCGCCGCGTTCGCCGACCCGCTCACCGACATGACCTGGCGCGTCGGCCAAGTGGCACTCCTACTGGTGGCCATTTGGGGCGCCGGCGTCGAACTCGCGCGGCGCGAGTTCGGATGGGCCGCGGCACTCGTGTGGAGTCTCGCCACGATCAAGCCGCACCTGGCCCTGCCGCTGTGGGCGGTGGCGCTGCACCTCGGCGGCTGGCGTCTGGCGCTGAAACTCACCCTCGCGGCCGGGGCACTGCAACTGGCGGGCGTGCTGCTGTGCGGCGGGCCGGGGTCGGTGCTCGATTTCCTCGGCGCCCTGAAGTCCGGCCACGGACGCGTGCTGTTCAATCGCCTGGATTGGAACCCGCAGATCACGAGCTGGAACCGCGTCGCCCTGTGGGCCGGGCTGCCCGCGACGGACCTCGGCGTGGGCGGCACGCTCGCCGGGTACGCGGTCGTCGGCTCGCTGCTGGCACTGCGAGTACGCCTGGCCGGGGCGCGGCCGAGTCTGGCGTGGGCGCTCGCGGCCGCGTCGGCGTCGGCGGCGGTGTGCGCCCAGGTGCTGCCCAACGAGTTGTGCCTGCTCTGGTTCGCCTGGCCGCTGGCGTTCGACTGGTGCGCCGCCGGCACCCCGCGCGGCCGACTCGTGGCGGGTCTCTTAGTCGGCGGGCTAGTGCTGAAGTCGGTGCCGATGGAAATCGCGGCGTACCTCGCCGACGAAAATGCGGCCGGGTGGCTGACGAACACCGCCTTCGCCACCCGCGCGCTGGGGTCGCTCAGCGTGCTACTGGTCGTGCTGCTGGCGGGCTGGCCGCAATCCCAGACGCCGAGCCGTCGGGCCGCTTGACGCGGTTCTGGGCGTCGGCGAACACCACCAGCGGCGCGTAGTCTTTGGCGAGCGCGGTGTCGAGTTCGGTGAACGTGGCGATAATCACAATGTCGCCCGGATGGATCAGGTGCGCGCCCGCGCCGTTCACCTGAATCGTGCCGCTTTTGCGCTCGCCTTCGAGGGCGTAGGTAATGAGGCGCGTGCCGTTGGTCACGTCCCAGACGTGGACCTGCTCGTAGGGCAAAATGTCGGCCGCGTCGAGGAGGTCGCGGTCGATGGTGATGCTGCCCTCGTAGTGCAAATCCGTGCTGGTGACGGTGGCGCGGTGGATTTTGGACTTTATCATCGTGCGGCGCATAAGCGGACTCCGATTCCGAGGCGCCAAGGACGCCGAGAAAACCGACAGCGAGATTGCGATTTCTAGGTTTCCTTGGCGCCTCGGCGGCTAAAACGTCTTCCTCTGCACTCTACGGGGGCCAGCCTTGTCCGTCGTCTCCACCGACCAACTGCAAAAGTCCTACGGCGCCATCGACGCCCTGCGCGGCGTGTCGATCGAAGTCGAGCGCGGCCAAATCTTCGGCCTGCTCGGCCAGAACGGCGCGGGCAAATCGACGCTGATCAAAATCCTCCTCGGCATCGTCAAGAAGACCGGGGGGCGCGCCACGCTGCTCGGCGAAGACGCGGGCGACACCGCCATCCGCCGGCAGGTGGGCTACTTGCCCGAGGACCACGCCTTCCCCGGCTACCACACGGCTGAAAGCCTCCTCGATGTCTACGGCCGGCTCTACGGCCTGACACGCACCGAGCGCAAAAGCCGTATCGCCGAGGCGCTCGCGGTGGTGGGCCTCGCCAAGCGTAAAGCCTACCGCATCCGCACTTACTCCAAGGGGATGAAGCAGCGCCTCGGCATCGCCTCGGCGTTCTTCCACGACCCGCGCGTGATCTTCCTGGATGAACCGACCGACGGCGTCGATCCCGTCGGCCGCAAGGACATCCGCCAACTCCTGGAGCAGCTCAAGGGCGAGGGGCGCACGATCTTCGTGAACTCGCATTTGTTGGGCGAAGTCGAGCAAATCTCCGACCGCGTGGCGATTCTGCACCAGGGCCAACTGGTGCGCGAGGGCACCGTCGCCGACCTCACCCGCCAGGAGGGCCGCTTCACGCTGGGCCTCGCGCCCGGCGAAACCTTCCCCACGGCGGCGGTCGAGCGCCTGGGGTTCCGCACCGTCGCGGGCGAATCCACCGGAGCCCGTCTCCTCGACACCGTTCTGGCCGGCGGAGCGCAGGCGCTCGCGCAGCCGATGGGCGCGATCGCGCCCGGATGCCGGGCGGATCTCGT
>CAXTPM010000099.1:0-3464 GCA_964245865.1 uncultured Fimbriiglobus sp.
CGTCGAACGCGGCGTTGAGTCCGGGGACCGGCAGCGCCAGCGACCCGACCGACACGAACGTCACCGCGACCAGCTTAGCCCCCTCGTGGGCCGTCTCGCGGAGCCACCGCCCGTTGTCCGTCAGCCGCGTGGCACCAGGGTTCGCCTCGTCAGTACTCCCCCACGACCACGTTGACCCCTGCTGGCTTAATTGGTCGCGGGAGCGGTTGGCGATGCGCTCGTCGAGCTTCGCCGCGACCTCGGGGTCGCTGAGCGCGTTCATCAACTCCCTGGCCGCGTCGTGCAGCGAGCGATCACTCCGCGCCGGGAACACGCCCGAGTCCGTGTCGATCTCGATGTCGTTGTAGTTCTTGAACCGCCACGCCCCGTAGCCCGGCCCGAACGACCCGTGCCGGATGCCGATCTCGGCCTTGTCCATCTTGGCGAGCAGGTCGCGGCCCCGCACCCCGTACTCCTCCGCGAACACCTTCCGCAGCTTGTCCGGCCCGGAGTCCCGCCAGCGCAACGTGAACCGGTCCTGAGTAAAGTCCACCGCGTGGGCCT
This sequence comes from uncultured Fimbriiglobus sp., assembly GCA_964245865.1. GTDB lineage: Bacteria > Planctomycetota > Planctomycetia > Gemmatales > Gemmataceae > Fimbriiglobus. Next base: position 544 of record CAXTPM010000099.1, read on the forward strand.
GGAACCAGACATCCCACGAACTCTCCGCCATGTTGCCCCACGTACTCGCGGCGTTTCCGGCGACTTCGCGGTACGGAACGTAGTATCCGGCGCGGACGACATACGCCTCGGCGTCCTTGACGACGTAGTCGCCCAGACGGTAGACCGGGTCACCGCCCCAGATGTACCGGGGGCTGACCGCACTCCGAGTCAGTTTGAAGTAGACCCCTGTCTGGTCCGTCCCGTTCGGGTTGCCCAAGATCACCTCGTCCAGCCCGCTGAGGTCTACTTTGTTCACCGGGTCGTTGCCGACGTACCGCCTGACGTTGGCGTCCCCGGCGGCGAAGCCCATCGGGTCTTCCTGCTGCCACTGCCCCAGGCCCGGCGCGTACTCCCGCCAGTGCGCATGCGTCAGCGAGGTCACCGGGTCGCTCGCCAGCCCCGTGAACCCGAACGCCCCCCGCTGCGCGACGTTCGACTCCGACACCACCGCCCCGAACCCGTCGTACGCCACCCGGTCCAGCACCTGCGAGCCGTCCGCCGACACCACCGAGCGCACCGACCCCAGCCGGTCGGTCAGGATCCACCCAGATCGCAGCGCGGCCGGCGTCGTCCCCCCCGTGCCCCCGGTGCCGCCCCCGGTCGTGCCGCCCGCCGAGCCGGACCCGCTCGCGCCGGCCGCAGCCGGCGCGGAAGGTTCGCCCTTGGCACCCGCGCCGCTGGGGGCGGGGGCGCCGTCCATGACCGGCCCAGGAGGGGGCGATGTCGGGGGAGGCGAAGTTGGCGGCGATGTCGGCGGGGGCGACGTGGGCGGGGAGGTCGGCGGCGACGTGCCGCCGGTGTCGCCCACCACCTCACGTCCCAGCGGGGTGCCGTCCTCCGCGCGTAGGTAGCGCACGGTTACCTTGCCGGTCGCGTCGAGGTCGGCGTAGACCTGGCCGTTGTCGTACACGTGCCGCGTGTCCGACTGGAGCGTCCACCCGCCCGACTGGTTCCCGGCGTAGTTCACCTCATCGACGCGGTTGCCGAACGCGTCGAAGGCGTACACCCGGCGGTCGAGCTTGGCCCCGCCCGGCGTCTCATCCCACGCCTCCACCAGGGAGTTGCGCGCGTCGTAGGCGTAGTGCCAGACCGCCGCGCTACTTGCCTTCGAGGTGGTGTTCCCCTCGGCGTCGTAGGAGTACGACCAGACCCCGTCCGACGACACCCGGTTCGCCGCGCCCACGGTGTAGCTCGTCCGGTTCCCCGCCGCGTCGTAGGCGTAAGTCCTGTAGCCGTCCCCGGTCAACTGCCCCTGGATGTCGTAGGTGTAGTTCGCGGTCGTTCCGTCGAACGTGGACGACGAAACTCTGCCCGAGTCGTCCTGCGTGAACCCCTCCGACGCGACCGGGTAGCCCGAGGTGCCGGCGTGGCGGGTGCCGGCCGCAGCCCCGTTCGCGTTGAGGACCGGCGTACTCGTCACGGCGGCCTTGAACGCCGAACCGACCAGAACCTGCCGCGTGACCGACGCGGTCGTGCCGTCGGGGTTGTACGCCGTGACCGCGCGCATCGTCTGGGTGTTCGCCGCCGAGATCGTCACGCTCGTCGCGTGGCCCTGGGAGTCGTGAGTCGTGGTTACAAGCCCGCCCTGGGAGTCGCCAAGGTCGCTCCGCAGGCCGGAGCCGTCGTAAGCGTTGGTCAGGTTCAGGCCGAGCGTGGTGGCCGTGGCGGCTACCTGGCCCTGGTCGTTGTAGGAGTAGGTGTATGTCGCGTGCGAGTCGCCGGCCCGGACCAGCCACCCTTCGGAGCTGTAGACGTAGCTGAGTTGATTCACCGCCGCGCCGGAGGCGTCGTACCAGGTCTCGCCGGTCTCGTGCCCCGAGTCGTCGTAAGCAAACGTCCGGCGCCGGCCGGCGCGGTCTAAAATGCTCGCCACTTGCCCCGCCGCGTTGTAGGCGAACGCCGTCGAGCGCGACAGCGGGTCGATGCGCGAGGTGAGCCGGCCGGCCGCGTCGTAGTTGAACGCCGTCACGTTGTTCTTGGCGTCGGTCACCGTGGCGACTTGGCCGGTCGCGGTGTAGGTGGCCCCCTTGAGGGCCATCGTCGGCAGGCCGCCGGGCGAGGGCTGGCCCACGAGGTCGAAGGTGTTCGAGTCGAGCGGGCCCTGGGCGTTGCTCGCCGCCGGGGGCGGGTCGTCCGAGAGTGCGTCCGAAACCGGCGGCTCGTCCCCGGACAGGAACTGCCCGTCCGCCGCGCTCCCGTCGGTCGCCGCCGCGAGGGCCGACGCCCCGCCGAGCACGGACTGCCGCAGGACCGCCCCGTACGCGCCGGCCCCGGCCCCCAGGCCGCCCCCGGCCGCCGCCTGCGACTGGGTCAGGAAATTGCTCGCGGCGATCGCCGTGGCGTAGGCGGCGGGCAGGTCCGTCTGCGGCGAGGAGTTGTCGCCGCTGCGGGGCCGGGCGGCCGCGACCCGCGCGGCGGCCGAGGCGTTGTCGTCGATCAGTTGGGCCAACTCGCCGTCGGCCAGGTCGGCCGGCCGGGCGGTCGCCGGGACGAGCTCGGCCGGGAGGAGCGAGCCGTCGATCGGCCGGCCCTCGACCGGCACGTAGCTCGCCTGGCGCGCGGTGCGGGTTTCGAGCGTCGTCCCGACGGCGGGGAGGAGTTCCGCCTGGTGCGCCGGCACGAACGGCCCTTGGTTCGCCGCCGCAATGATGCTGCCGCGCGAGAAGATTTGGGCGGTGCTGCCGTAGCCGTAGCCGTACCCGAACGAGCCGTACCCGTAGCCGCCGTACCCCCCGTAGTAGCCGCCGTAGTAGCCCCCATAATAGCCGCCGTAGTAGCCGCCGAGGTCGTAGCCCCAGCCGTACCCCCACCCGTAGTAACCGCCGAAACCGAAGTAGCCGCCGAAGCCGTAGTAGCCCCCGAAGTACCCGCCGCTGAACCCTGACCGCGGACTTCATTTG
>CAXTPM010000099.1:3474-4993 GCA_964245865.1 uncultured Fimbriiglobus sp.
GTAGCCGAACCCGTACCCCCCGTAGGGGTAGTACCCGCCGTACCCGTACCCGCCCGAGCCGTAGTACCCGAAGCCGTAGTAGTCGCCGTACCCCCAGGCGTAGTTCGGAACCCACGCATTCGAGGCGTAGGGCGGCGACGGGGTGCCGTACCCGGAGGCGAGTTGCCCGGCCAACCCCGGCCCCGTCATCAGCGGGACGGAATCGCCGAGTACATCGACCATCAGTAGCGGCGAGTCGGCTCCCGCAGCCACCTGGGCGGTGCGGGCCTGCGCGAGCGCCGCGCGGGAGGTGGTAGCGAGCGCCCCGCTGGCGGCGTCCCAAGCGACAAGCGCCGCGACCTCGCCCGTGGCCGACGCCGTAGTCTGGGCCGACGAGTTCAGGCCCGCCTGTTTCAAGGCCGTGGCGTCGGACGACTTCCGCGCCAGGTTCGCGGCCTCCTGGGCCGTAGCTTGGTTCGTCGCCGCAGTTACCGCGGCGGTGTCGGCGGTCGCCCACGACGACGACCCGAGGGACTTGAACGCCGAGACCAGCGAGTTCGCCACGGCGGCGGTTTCGGTCGATTGCTGCTGGGCGAACAGGCTCCCGAGGTCGTACCTCTCGCTCGCCACCGTCACGCTAAAGTTGGAGGCGGCCGCCGCGTCGGCGGCGACCTGCGCGGTTCGGGAGGCGTCGTCCGCCTGGGTTCTGGCGACATCCACGGCCCCCAGGGCGTTGACCCGGATCGCGTAGGCAGCTGTCTCGGACTGGGTGTAGGCGCCCTTGGCAGCCGCTAGAGTGGTTCGGAGAGTCAGGGTCGCCTGGTAGACCGCCTGGGAGTAGTTCCCGCCGTAGCCGCCGTCGAGGTACTGCGGGTCGGTCCCGGCCGCCGCGACCGCGATGTCGTAGTCGCGCTGGGCGTTGCCGAACGCGACCCGGTAGGTCTTCTCGGCCAGAGCCTGGGTAGCCGTGTAGGCCGCGTCGGCCTGGGCGGCCTGGAGCGCGGCGGCGTTCCCGTCGTTGGTCTGGGTCAGGGCGTCGAGGCGGTCGGCGGCCCCGACCGCCGTCTCGGCCGCCTGGTAGGACGCGACGACGAGCGCGGTGTCCGCCGACCGCGTCGAGGCCGCCTGCGTCGCCAGTGCCACGGCCCCCTGGACGCGGCCGCCGGTCCAGTCGTTGACCGCCGCGACGTGCGCGGACTCGTAGTTGAGCAGCGTCTGCATCGCCGCCGTCGGCGACGGGGTGGACGACACGATCGCGTTCACGGATGTCACCGACTGCTGCGCCCCGGCGACCGCGAACGCGTCGGCCGACGCGACATCGCCCTGCTCGCGGGCGCTCGTCGCCTGGGCGACCGACTGCCAGTAGCCCGTCTCGGCCGACACCCGCGCGGCCAGCCCCGCCGCGCCGGCCGCGTTGACCGACGAGACGTAGGCCGAGTCCTGGACGTTGCGGGACTGGGCGGCCGCGACCTGGTCGGCCGCGCGCGACACCGCCGCCTGGTAGGCTGCCGTTGCCGTGTCGAGGGTCCACTGGGCCGAG
>CAXTPM010000099.1:5003-7628 GCA_964245865.1 uncultured Fimbriiglobus sp.
CCACGTCGAGCTGGTGCGACTGGGCGGAGAAGTTGCCGCCCGCCGGGTCGAGCAGCGAGGCCGCGACCGCGCGGTCCCTGTGCGCCCCGGCGGCGGCCACCGCGTACGCCCGCCGCGCGTCCGCCGAGGCGACGACCCCGGCGTCGGTGGCGGCCGCCAGGGCGACCCTCGCGTCCCGAGACCGGTTCGCCTCGGCGACCTGTTGGGCGGAGTCGCCCGCCGCGTTCGCGGCCGACCGCGAGCCGGTCGCGTTCGCCGAGGCGACGGCCTCCTGCTGGCCCGCGGCCGCAGTCGCGGACTCCTCCGCGCCCCACGCCGCCGCGACCGCCTGGCGCTGCGCGGCGGCTGCGCCGGCCGCCGCGTTGCTCGCCGCGAGGAACTGGGGCGTCATCGACGAGATCCACTGGGCGCGGGCGTCCAGGCCGCGCTGGGCGAGTTGCGTCTCGGCGCTGGGGTTCGGGTGGGCCGACGAGTAGTCGGTCGCCTGCTGGCGGGCGACGGACCAGTCGTAGGCCGCCTCGGCGGCGGCGAGTGACGCGGCCTCGGCGGTGGCGGCGGCGTTCCGCGCCGAAGCCAGGGTCGCGGCGTCCGCCCCGGCCGACTGGAGGCGGGAGGCGTCCGCGCCGGCGTTCGCAACGGCCCGGTCCCGCGAGGCGTTGGACCCGGCGACCTGCGACGCGACGCTCGCCGCCTCGACCGCGCCCGCCTGGGCCGCGTCCGCGACGGCCGACGCGACCGCCGCCGCCCTCTGCTGGGCCGACAACTCGACCGTGAAGGCGCGGTCCGCGGCCGCGACCGCGGTGACCTCCTTCACGTAGTGCCCGGCGGCGTCGGCGACGAACGCCCGGTAGGCCGCCTGGACCGAAGAGTTGTAGCCCCCCTGGTCGGGGCTGGTGAAGTTGGCATTCTGTGCGCCCTGCACGGCGGCGGTGTAGCGCGCGCCGTCGTCGCGCAGGTCCACCACGTACGTGAGCTTCGCCAGGACCACCGACTGGCGGTACCTCAACTGCGAGGCGGCGCCGTCGGCGGCCTGCCGGAACGCGGTCGCCGCGTCGAGGTCGGCGCGGGCACGGGCCGCGGCCGCCCCCGCCACCGACTCCGAGAGCGTCGCGCCCACAGTCGCGCCCGACCAGGACTGCTCCGCCCCCCGCGCCGCCCCGGCGGCGGCCGACTCGGCGGAGTTGCGGGACTGCGTGTAGGCCGTGAACGCCGAACCCTCCGACCCGGCCGCCGCAGAAGCCGCCGCAGCCACGGCCGCCCTGTAGGCGTCCCAAGACGAAGGGGTCGATCCGCTCGCCGCGAGGACTTGCTGGCGGTAGGCGGACCAGTACGCGGCGGCGTGGGCCGACCGCGCCGACGCCTGGCGGGCGGCGGCGGCCGACTGGGAGGTCGCGCCGGCGGCGCTCGCGGCGAGCGTGGCGGACTCGGTACTCGTCGCGTCAGCGGCCGTCGCTGCGGCCCGGCCCGCCGTCACGACCTGGGCGCTCGCGGCATCGACTAAAGCCCTGTCCCGGCGCGCCGAGGCGACATCAACGATCCAAGTTGTTTCGCCCGCGATGACTTGGTCGGCGGAGGCGAGCCGCGCGGTGTCGACGGCGTTCCAACCGGTCGGCGACGAGGAACCGCCCGCGAGCGGCAACTCGATCCCGGCCAGGAGCGACCTCAGGGTAGCCAGGGCGGCGTTGTAGGCGGCCACGTAGGCGGCCCAGGCCGCGTCCATGGCGGAGGTGTAGGCGGCCCAGTCGCCGGACATCGCGTAGTTGTAGGCGGCGACGACCTGCGCCCGGCTCAGGGCGAACCCGGCGTGCGCGAGCGCGTCGTTGAACGCCCGGTAGGCGTCGTAGTAGGCCTGGCCCTGCGCCGCCGACTGGGCGGGGGTGAGCGGCGGGGGGGCGTCGGGGTTGGAGTTGGCGCCGAACGCCGCGACGAACGTCGCCGCGAACGCCGCGTCGATCGAGTAGGAGTGGCCGCCCGACGCCCCGGCGACCGCGTCGAACGGGGCGTAATCGACCGCCGCCTCCTTGGCGAGGTCGGCCGCGGCGGCGGCTTTGGTCTGGACGCAGTCGGCGGCGGTAGCTACGTCGGCCGCGACCCGGTTAATCGTCGCGCCGGCGTAGGCGAACGTCTTGTCCGCCGCGGCGGTCGCGGCCGCCAGAGTACCCGAGGACGCCGAGTCGGCCGAGGACGACTGCTGGTCCGACTGGGCGAGTGCGTTTTGGTACGACCCCCACGCGGAGTTGAGGACGCCGGCCCACCGGGCGACCGCCGCCGCGTAGGCCGACGCGCCCGCCGCCTGGAACGCCGCCTCGATCCCGGCCGCGTCGGTCGTGCCCGCGGCCTGCTGGTCGGCCTGGGCTGTCTCGAACGCCAGTTGGTAGGAGTTGGTCGCCAGTTGCGTAGTAGAAGTCAGGTCCGCGGTGGCGAACCGGTAGGCGGAGTCGGCGCGGGCCGAGGCGTTGCGGAAGTCCACGTCGGCCAGGGCGATCTTGGTCTCGCGGATGGCCGAGGCGCCTTTCCTAGCCGTCTGGAGGTCGGCACTGCTGGCGTTGGTGCTGTGGAAGTACTCGGAGTAGGCGGCCGACGAGGCGTCGTAGTAGGCCTCGTTGGCGTCGAGCGACGCGAGCT
>CAXTPM010000099.1:7638-7945 GCA_964245865.1 uncultured Fimbriiglobus sp.
CGGCCGAGCTCGCGCGGTAGGCTTGCCAGGCGGCCGAGTCGTAGTACCAGCCCCAGTAGCCGTCGGGGTTCGACGACGCGAGCGCGTGCCAGGCGCTCAGCATGGCGAGCGAGTAGGCGTGCCACGCGTCCGAGATGGCGTGCGAGTGGGCCTTGTCGGCGTCGATCATGGTGCGGGCGAACGTGTCCGACGCGGCGTCCTGGGCCGAGCGGTCGGCGGCCGTCGGGGCCACCACAGACTGCCACTCCTCGAGCGCGGCCCGGTGGTCGGCGAGCGTGAAGCGCCTGCGTGCCGCACCGCGACTCAT
>CAXTPM010000099.1:7955-8802 GCA_964245865.1 uncultured Fimbriiglobus sp.
AGCGCGGCGGCCGCCTTCTTGCCCACCATCTCGCGCCGGGCCGCGGCGGTCGCGTAGTCCCGCACGCGGGCCGCGTCGGCCTGGCCGCCGGCCCGCATCCGCTCGGCGGCGTTGGCGAGCGCCCCCTGCGTCTTGGCGACCAGCCCGGCGGCGCGGTCGTGGGCGCCCGCACTCACGACGAGCTGGAGTTCCTTCGCCCCCCAGGCGGTCCCGTCGGAGGCGGCCCAGGCCGTGGTCGCCGCGACTCTCGCGTCCGCGATCGCGGACGTGTACGCGTACTGCGCGTCGAACAGCGACTGCTGCTGCGCCTGGTACGCGGCCGCGCGCAGTTGGTCCCGCGCGTCGAGGGCGTCGGCGACGGCCTTCTCGTACGTCTCCTGGATCGCGGCCTTCTGGAGGACGTAGGCGTACTCCGCGGCCGCGTCGCTGTTGTCCTGCCAGTCGCTGTGCTGCCGGTTCGACTGCGTGAGGGCCTGGGCCGGGCCGAGGAGGGCCAACTGGTAGGCGGCCCAGGCGTCGATCACCGCCGACTCGTAGGCGTACCCCGCGTTGGTGCAGGCCACGCCGTAGTTGTACTGCGCGGAGATCCACTCGCCGTAGGTGGAGTTCGGGCCGAGGGCGCCGAGGGTCGAGGAGTAGGCGCTCTGCACCGCCTGGGAGTAGACGGCGGACGCGGCCGAGGTCGTCGCCAGGTAGGCCTGCCACGCGGCCTGGTTCTGGGCGGTGTTGGCGGCCCCGGCGGCCGTGAGATCGACCGGGTTCTGGCGGTTCAGCGCGTCGGCGTACGCCTGGTCGGCCTGCCGGTTCTGGGCGTTCCGGTCGAATCCCACGCGCTGAAAGGCATGGA
>CAXTPM010000099.1:8812-12085 GCA_964245865.1 uncultured Fimbriiglobus sp.
GACTGGGCGGCGGCGGCCGCCTTGCCGTAGACCGCGGTTGCCTGGGCGACGGCGGAGTCCTGGGACACGAGCGCCGCGGCGGCCGCGGCCGCGTAGCCTGGGTCCGCCTCGGTGTTAAAGGGGGTTCCGGTCGGGGTGCGGGCCGGAGTGGCGGGCGTCGCCTCGGCCGGCGCGGCCAGGGCGGGGCCGTCGGGCCAGTAGAAGTTGTCGATCGCCGCGGCGGTAGTCGCCAGCGGGTCGGCGCCCCCGGCGGGCGGGGCGCCCTGGGGCGAGACGGAGGCCGGCGGCGACTTGGGCACTGCGGCGGAAGTCGGGAGCGTCTGCGCCACGGGCTGACTGACAGACGCGTCCGGCGTGGCATCCGGCCCCGCCGGCGCTGTCCGGCTCGCCTGGGCACTTGCTCCGGGAGACGGAGCCCCGGCTGCCGGGGCCGCACCGCCAGTCGCCGCGCCGGCGGGGGGGGCGCTCGCGTCGGCCAACTCCGCCCCCCCGTCTGCCGTCCCCACTTGGCCGGGGGGCGGGGCGTCCGCCGTGAAGGCCGCGTCGGGCGTGTCGGCCGCCACTTCGACCCGGATGTCGGCGGCCGAGGCGGCCGGCTGCCCGCCGCCCGAGCCGGGCCTGGACACCGCGACCGCGACGACTGCCGCTCCCGACTGCCCCTCCGCGGGCGCGTAGCTGACGAGGCTCAGGGCGCGGTTGACATCGGCCACGCTCCCCGTCAGCGTCAGCCGCCCGGTCCCGCTGCCCCGCACGACATCGGGGCGGCTGAGCCTGGTCAGGATGACGCCGGCCGACGCCGTCAGGGTCGCCGTCACGACGCCCGCCCCCTCCAGCCGGATTTGGGAGTCGCCCCGGAACGGCGCCGGCCCGTCGCCCCCGACGGAGACCGCGTCCGGCGCGACCACCGTCGGGACGTGATCGACGGGCCGGACCTCGACCGCGACGCTCCGCTCGCCGGCGCCTGGGGCCGCCGAGTCCGCCCCCATGCCCGCGAGCGAGAACCCGACCGTCGCGCGGCCGGTGAACCCCTTGTCGGGCGTGAACGCCACCTGGCCCAGGTAGCCCCGGAGCTGCTCGGCGGTGCCGACCACGCGCACCTGCCGGGTGCCGTTGCCGACGGCGGTCGGGAGGCGCGCGTCCTTGCCGCCGACCTGGACGGAGCCGTGGTCGGCCGACACGGTCAGCGAAAGGACCCCGCCCGTCGATCCGGCGACATCCAGCCCGCCGATCGTAACGGGGGCGTCTTCCGCGGTGGCGAGCGGGGTCGCCGCGTCCGGCCCGGAGAGGCGGAGGGCGCCCCTCGGCGGGGACGGGGCGGGGGAGGCCGGGGCGAACGCGGTCGCCGGCGAGTCGGAGCCCGACGCGCCCGCCGACGGGCCCGACTGGCCCCCGGCCGCAGGCGAATCCGACCCCCGGCCGTCGGGGTTGCCGCCGGCGCCCGAAGAGGCGGACCCGCCGTCGGGGGGCGCGGCGGCGGGGTACGTCGGGCGGACGCTGACCGCCGACCAGGGATTCTGGAGGTCGTCGAGCGCGCCCGCCGCTCGGGCCGCCCCGGTCGAGTCCGAGGTCGTGGGCGGAGGGCGAACCGACGATTCGGTGGGCGCGGGGCCGCCGCCGTCGGCCGCCCTACTCCCGTCGCCGCGCCCGCCCGACTCCTCGGGCAGCCAGCGCGTGAGCGAGTAGCCCTCGGGTTGCGCCGCGCCGCCCGAGGGCGGGGCCGAGTCGAGCAGGTCGAACGAGGACAGCGCCAGGAGCGAGCCGAGCAACTCCCGGCTCTCCAGGGCGACCGGCCCCTCGAAGACGAGACGGATCGGGACGCCGTTGGACGTGCGACTCGCCACGCCGCAGGGCGGCACGCCGGGCCGGCCCGGACGCAGGTTCGTCCGCAGGCGCCGCAGGAATGCCGTCGGGTCGAAGGAGCGCATGGTTTGCGACCAGTTGGGCGGGGCCGGGCGGACGCCCGACGCTGGAGATGTCTCTGACGCTCACGCAGTCTAAAAATGGCACGGGCGAGGGGCAAGTAAAATCTACAAACTTCAGGAACTCGCCGCGCAAGTCCGCATCGGCCGCTTGGGAGCTAGCACTTTCGGCGTCGTCCGGCGTTATAAACGACGCCAATCGGGCCGGGCGGGAGTGGCGGTTGATCCCGCCGCGTCAGAACACTTCGAGTCCGCGGCAGTCCTCCGCCGGAGCGTGTCGCCGGGCGGGCCGCCACGGCGGGGGCTTGCGACGGCGACGCCCGCCGCCGAGGCGGCCTCGGACTGCGGCTGTTCCCGCCCCGCACAGCCGGTCGCGTGCCGTACCCAGCAGCGGTTCGAGGTCGGGCACACGCTCCGCAGGCGCCGCGCGGCCGTTCAGGCCGCCGGGCGCGACCGGCATCACGGCGACGGCCGGGGACTTCACAGACGGCCCGGCGCGGGGCACGCGCCCGGCGTCGGGGCAATCGGGGCAACACGCGCAAAACTCAAAAGTGGTTTTTGAACCTAGTACTACAGCCGTAGTTGCTCGGTCGGGCGGCCTGGCGTTGCGTGCCTTGTAGTGGGACGCGCGGGCGCGGTGCTGGCGGCGACGCCGCCAGGCCGACCACGCCAGCACCCGCTCGGCCGGCGGGGTAACCGCCCACACCAGCCGGGCCAGGAGGCGCCGCACCTCCGGCACGCTCAGCCGGATCAGTCCCGCGCCCGCTTTTTTTGTCGGCCGGCGTCGGCCTCCCCGGCGCGGGCCGCCGCGACCGCCGCCAGGGCGAGCAGGCTGAGCGTGACGTGCCGGTGCCACCCGCCCCACGACCGCACCTCGTACTCGTCGAGGCCGCACCCGCCCTTCGCCAGCGCGAAGCACTCCTCCACCGCCCACCGCGCCCCGGCCACCCGCACCAGCTCCGCGGCCGGCGTCCCGGCCGGGCCGCGGGCGAAGAAGTAGGCGCGCTCGTCGGGCCGCTTGCGGTGCCGCCGGGCCACCAGCCACAGTTGCCACCCCCGCCCGTCCACCGGCCCGAACGCCCGCACCGCCCAGTCGTACTCCCGCGGCCCCTTGCTCCCGTCCCCCGCGCTGGCCCGCCCCCACGTGGCGGCGGGGAACGCCCCGGCGACGGCCTTCGCGGTCGAGCGGAACCCCCCGTCGAGCAGCGGCTGGTCGGCCGGGACGGCCAGCAAGTACGCCCGCCGGTTCCCGTCCAGGAACCGGCGGAACGCCCCGTCGTGCCCGTACACGGTGTCGCCCGTCACCCACCCCGCCGTCACCCCCCGGCCCCAGGCCCGGGCCAGCATCCGCTCG
>CAXTPM010000100.1:0-1723 GCA_964245865.1 uncultured Fimbriiglobus sp.
CCCTCGCGGTGCTCCCGCTCGTCGAACGTCTGCCGCGCCCAGGCCAGCAATTCCGGCGGGACCGGCTCGACCGGGAACGGGGTGGCGGGAAGCGGCTCGGGCGGGTCGGGCGGCGACGGTTGCACGGGTGGTCTCCAAAAGTGCGATCCCGTACCGATTATAGCAGACCGTGGCAGATGTGCCGGGTCGGCGCGGCTACTCCCCCGCCCCCAGCAGCCATTCGAGCACGGCCTTCTGCGCGTGTAACCTGTTCTCGGCCTGGTCGAACACCGCCGACTGCGGGCCGTCGATCACCTCGTCGGTGATTTCCTCGCCCCGGTGGGCCGGCAGGCAGTGCAGCACCCTCGCGTGCGCCGGCGCCTTCGCCAGTAGCCCCGCGTTCACCTGGAACGGCGCGAAGCGCTTCAGCCGCTCGTCGCGCTCGGCCTCCTGGCCCATGCTCGTCCAGACATCGGTGTAGATCACGTCCGCGTTGGCCACCGCCGCAGCCGGGTCGTGCGTCGTCTCCGGGAACGGCGCGGCCACGTTCGCGGCGTACTCGGCGTGGAACTGGGCGTCGAACTCGTACCCCGGCGGGCAGGCGAGTACAAACTTGCCCCCGAGCTTGGCGACGCCGGTGGCGAGCGAGCGAGCGACGTTGTTGCCGTCGCCCACGAAGGCCACGGTGCGGCCCTCTACGGCGCCAAAGCTCTCGCGGATCGTGAGCAGGTCGGCCAAAGCCTGGCAGGGGTGGGCGCGATCCGACAGGCCGTTGATGACGGGCGCGGTGGAGGACTCGGCCATCTTGGCGACGGTATCGTGCTGGAACACGCGCAGCACCAAGGCGTCGGCGTAGCGGCTCATGGTGCGGGCGAAATCACTGTGGGTCTCGCGCCACCCCAGGCCGACCTCGTTGCCCGCGAGGAACAGGCTCGTCCCGCCGAGTTGGGCCACCGCCGCCTCGAAGCTGACGCGCGTGCGCATCGACGGCTTCTCGAAGATCAGCGCCACCACTTTGCCCGCGAGGCCGTGGCTCGGCACGCCGCGCCGGCGGGCGTCTTTGAGGCGAGCGGCCTCCGAGAGCAGGCGCGCCAGGTCGTCGGGACTCGGCCCGAAGATGTTGAGCAGGTGCCGGGCGGCAGGGCGGCTCACAGTGCGGGGGCCGGGGCGCCCAGCAGCACTTCGGCGAGGATGTCCAGCCCCTCGTCGATCAACTCGTCGGGGATGTTGATCGCCGGCAGCAGCCGCAGCACAGTCGAGTGCGTGCAGTTGATTAAGAGTCCCCGGTCGAGGCACCTCTGCACCACACTCGCCCCCTCGGTGGCGAGTTCGACGCCGATCATCGCCCCGAGCGCGCGCACCTCCACGATGTTGGGGCACGTCTCTTGCAGGGTCAACAGGCGCCGGCGGAAGTGCTCGCCGACCTGGGCGGCGCGCTCCAGCAAGCCCTCGGCGTCGATGGTTTCGATGGTGGCGAGGGCGGCGCGGGCGGAGACCGGGTTGCCGCCGAACGTGGCGGCGTGGGTGCCGGGCTTGAGGTGCTGGGCGAGTTCATTCTTGGCCACGAGTCCTCCGAGCGCGATGCCGCCGGCGATGGCCTTGGCGAGTGTGACGATGTCGGGCACGATGTCCCAGTGTTGGTGGGCGAACCACTTGCCGGTGCGGCCCATGCCCGTCTGCACCTCGTCGAAAATCAAGAGCGCGTCGTGGTCGTCGCAGAGCTTGCGCAGGCCTTCGAGGAACC
>CAXTPM010000100.1:1733-8350 GCA_964245865.1 uncultured Fimbriiglobus sp.
CCGCCCTCGCCCTGGATCGGCTCGATCATGATCGCCGCGGTCTCGTCGTCGATTAACTCCGCAACGGCGGCGAGGTCGCCGTAGGGGGCGTAGACGAAGCCCGGCAGCATGGGGCCGACGCCCTGGTGGTACTTCGGCTGGGCGGTGGCGCTCAGGCTCCCCATCGTGCGGCCGTGGAAGCTGTCAGTGAAGGTGATGATCTTGTAGCGGCCACTCGAATGGCCGGCGAGGCGCGCGAGCTTGATCGCCGCCTCGTTGGCCTCCGTACCACTGTTGCAAAAGAAGCACTGCCCGCCCCACCCAGTGCGACTGCTAATCGCCTCGCCCAACTGCGCCTGCGGCTCGGTGTACCAACTGTTGGGGACGTGGATGAGCGTGCCGACCTGCTCGCGCACGGCGTCCACCACGCGCGGCGGGCAGTGGCCGAGAATCCCGCAGCCCCACCCTGGGAAGAAGTCAAGGTAGCGGTTCCCCTCGGCGTCGAACACGTGCGACCCCTCGCCGCGCACGAGGCAGACGGGGAAGCGGGTGTAGTTGGGCGTGAGGTACGCCTTCGCCTGCCGAATGACTTCGGCGGAACTGGTGGTCGATTCGGTCGCAACGCTCATCGGTGTGTGGCCCTTTCTAGTCGATCACCCGTCCACGATCTCGGTCCCGAAAGCCGGCAGGCCCAGCACGCCGGCGAGGAGCCCCCCCGGCTCGCGGCCATCGAGGACGGCCGCGCAGGTGGCGCCGGCGTCGAGGCACTCGAAGCACGCCTCCACTTTGGGAATCATGCCGCCGCCGATCACGCCTTGCTGGATCAGGCGAGCGCACTCGGCGCGGGTCAGACGCCCAATCCGGCTACTCGGGTTCGCGGCGTCTTCGAGAACGCCCGGCGTGTCGGTGAGGAACAGCACCGTCTCGGCGCGGAAGTGCTTCGCCAGTGCGGCCGCCACGGTGTCGGCGTTCACGTTGAGCCACAGCCCGTCGTGACGGTCGCGCGCCAGGCTCGGCAGCACCACCAAGGAACCCGTGAGGGCTTCGAGTTCGGCGTGATGCACCGTCCCGACGCGGCCGAGGTCCAGGGGCGCCAGGTCGAGGCCGGGGAGCATCAGCCGCTCGCCCGAGAGCGGGAAACTCGCCAGGTCGGTGAAGCCGAGGGCCGGGCAGCCGCGCGCCTCGAGTTCGGCCACCAAGCCGACGTTGATCTGGGCGAGCACGCGGACGACGATCTCGAGCGTGGCGTCGTCGGTGTAGCGCCGGCCCTGGATTTTGACGGGGGTCAGGCCGGCGGCGTCCATCGCGCGGTCGATCGGCTTGCCGCCGCCGTGGACCACGGCCAACGGGATTCCGAGCGTCCAGAGCGCCGCAACCGCGTCGAGCGCGGCCGACTTCGCGGCGGGGTCGTCGAGGGCACTGCCGCCCAGTTTGACCACCAGCCGGCGGGCGCGCATCGGCCGGGCGCGCCGGGTCGCGGTGAGCAGGGCGGCGACTAGTGGGGCCGGGTCGGTCATCCGCGCGTCAAACTCGGTCAAGCGGGGGGGCCGGTCGGGCCGAAAAGCGAATGGTAGTCGCCGGGCGGGGTTTCGTCAACGCCCGCCCCACGGCCGATGTGTCGAAACGGCGAAGTGTGGTTGTGACCGCGCCGCCGCGTCCGTAAAATAACCGTGCCCGCCCCGACCCATCCCCTCCCGGAGACCCCGCCATGCTGCGCCCGATGCTCGCCTTCGCCCTCGCCTGCTGCGTGATCGTGCCGTTCAGCGGCGCCGACGACAAGAAGCCCGACCCCAAGGCCAAGGAAACCACCCTCGAAGGCAAACTCGTCTGCACCAAGTGCGAGTTGCAGGAAACCAAGAAGTGCGGGCACTGCCTGGTCGTCACCGAGAAGGTCGCGGGCAAGAAGGACACCGAAGTCAAATACTACCTCGACGACAAGGGCGCGAAGGAAAGCTACCACGGGAAGATTTGCACCTCCCCGAAGCCGGCCAAGGTGGTGGGCGTCGTGAAGGACGAGAAGGTTAAGGACAAGCCCGACGAGACGCGCAAGGTCGTCACGCCGAGCAAAGTGGAAGTGAAGTAGGGATAGGAATTAGGTGTGGGGGTCAGCAGGCGTTGAAGGCGGCTACCCCTGCCGGTTCTTAATCTGTTCGGTCCTGCCCCCTATCCCTGGCCCCTACCCCTGCCATGCACATCATTCTGGCCAACCCGCGCGGCTTCTGCGCGGGGGTGAACATGGCGATTGCGAGCCTCGAACAAGCGCTCGCGCTGTTCGGCCGGCCGATCTACGTCTACCACGAGATCGTCCACAACCGCCCGATCGTGGAGCGCTTCCGCCGCGAGGGGGTGGTGTTCGTGGACGGCATCGACGAGGTGCCCGAGGGCCAGACGGTGCTCTACAGCGCCCACGGCGTCGCGCCCGAGATTCGCCGCAAAAGTGCGGAGCGCCGCTTGCGCGCGATCGACGCGACTTGCCCCTTGGTCACGAAGGTCCACCTGGAGGCGATCCGCTACGCCAAAGAAGGCCGCACCATTGTGTTGGTCGGCCACGCCGGGCACGACGAGGTGATCGGCACGATGGGCGAGGCGCCCGAGCACATGCTGCTCGTGGAGAACGCCGCCGATGTCGAGGCACTCGACATTGCGCCCGGAACGCCTCTGGCGTTCCTGACGCAAACCACACTCAGCGTGGACGAGACGCGGGAAGTCATTGCTGCTCTGAAGCGCAAGTACCCCCAGATCGTCGGCCCCGCCAAGGACGACATCTGCTACGCCACGCAGAACCGCCAAGAAGCCATCCGCGAGTTGGTGCCCCTGGCGGATGTCGTGGTCGTGCTCGGGAGCCAGAACAGTTCCAACAGCAACCGCCTCGCCGAGATCGCCCGGCAGAACGGCCGCGCGGCGTACCTCCTCGACACCGCCGCCGAACTCGATCTGAGCTGGTTCAAGCCCTCCGACACGGTGCTCGTGAGTGCCGGCGCGTCGGCCCCTGAGGAGCACGTGCTCGACGTGGTCGCGGCACTGCAAACCGCGTTCGGCGCCGACGTGGAGACGCGCGTGGTGCGCGAGGAGCACGTCAACTTCCCGCTGCCGCGCGAGCTGCGGGTGCTGGTGCGGAACGCCTGAGCGCAGAACGCTCGAACAAGAGTATTCGGCCTCTACTCCGCCCACTCGACCACCGCCGCCGTCGGCACCGCCATTACACCCGGTCCCTTCTGGTAGCTCCCGGTGAGCACCCACAGCATCCGCCGGACGCGCGTGCCGTCCGCGCTCAAAATAGCGACGCCCTCGCCGCGTAAGCTCGCCGCCACCGGCTGGTCGGCCTTGCCGTCGCGCAAGTGCTTCGACTGCCACTCGCCGGCGTAGCTCACGACCACTTGGCCGGGTTCGCGCCGCAGCACCGTGCCGCGAACGGTGGCGACGGTGAGGTCCGGCGGGCGGGGGCAGAAGATCGAGTCGGTGAGCGGGCTGAGCACCGGGGCGAAGCGCCGCGCCACGGCCTCCGACACCCCGACGGAGTCGGCCCCCGGCTTCAACGCGAACTCGGCGAGGCCGCCGGCGCTGAGGCGGAAACTGTCGAACACTGGGGCGTTGTACGGCGCCCCGCCGCGCGTCTCGGTGACGCTCACCGCCAGGCGCACGCCGCCATCCGCCGCGAAGCCGCGGCCGCGGTCGGGGTACGGGTCCACCGGCCTCGGCTCGCGCGGCGGAGTCTCGCCGGCCTGCTTGGCCGCGTAGTCGAGCATCGCGGCGGTGTCGGCGACCCAGCGGGCGTTGTTCTGCTTGAACGTGTCGCCGGGCCGGGGCGTGTGGTAGTGGAACCCCAGCGTAACGCCTTCGGGCGTCACCACCCACAGCCCCTGCGGCCAGCGCTTGAGTAAAGCGCGGAAGAAGTCGCCGTCTTCGCCTGGGGGGAGCCGGTCGGCGTTGAGGGTCACGGGCACGAACCGGGCCTTGACGCGCTCCACAATCGCCGCCTGGTTCAGGACGCTCGCACGGAGCGCGGCGGCGTAGCCTCAGCAGCGCTCCAGCGGGGTGCCGTCGCGGTCCCGCCCCCCGGCGAGCCACACCAACAGCGGCCGCTTTTCGGACTTCGCCTCGGCCAGTGCCGTCGCGGCGTCGGTGTGCCAGGGGACTTCCTGCCACCGGAACTGCGCCGCCGGGGGCCGGACGGCCTGCAGCTCCAGCCGCGCGAACTCCGGCGGCAGATCGGCGGGGACTAGCAGCAGGACGGCGATGAGGAATCGATGCATGCGCGGGCGCCTCCGGTGGGGGCGGCAGGGTAACAGGAAAAGTGTGAAGAGTGAAGAGTGAAGTGTGAAACGAAGAGCAGGCAGGCGCACGCCGCGTCTTCGCTTCGTTTCACTCTTCACTCTTCACTCTTCACACTTTTCCTCCCTATTCTCCCGGCAGCACGTCCACCGTCCCCGCCCCGGCGATCGTCAAATGGTTCCGCACCACGCCGGCGTTTGCGCGACTCGTGAGCAGGCGCACCGAGTGGTCGGCGAAGCCGAACAGGCTCCCCTGCGGGGTGTTGCCGCCGAACTGCGCGCCGGCGCCGACGGCCGGCTTGGCGGGGTCGAACACGCGCACCGTCGCCGCTCCACCGGCGAGCCAGGGGCCGAGATTCGTGGAGACATCGGCGAACATCGCGGTTTCGGATAGCCCGTCGGTGATGAGGCCGAACGGCGTCGGCCGGTCGTAGCTGAAGGCGCCGGAACTCGGGGTGCGCGGCCCGGCGGGGTCGGCGGGCAGCACGCCGCCGAGGCCGACGAACTGCGTCACGACCGGCTCGCCGGGCAGGGGCGGAATCGGGTTGGTGAGCATCCGCGCGACCACCAGCGGCTTCCCCGCGACGACGCGGTTCGGCGCCTCGGCCCAGCCGCGACTTTGGTTAAGGGGGGCGTACAGGTCGCGCGCGGTCGCCTGGCGGCGCTGGTTGAGTGTGGGCAACAGCGGCACGAACCAGCTCAGCCGATCCGCCGGGGTCGGCGCCGAACCGACGACCGTACCGGCGGGGATCGCCGCTTCGAGACCGAGCCGTTCGAGGTCGTCCAAAGGCGTCGGGGCGAATTTTGGCCGCGTGACGGCGTCGAACTCGTCCCGAACCGCCGGGCGGTTCGGCAGGTGCGCCAGGTGCAACTCCGCGAACTGCCCGAGTTCGCGCAGGTTGTTCACCGAATAAACCAAGTCCTGAGACGCGCGCGATTTCTGGATGAACACCAGCGCGGAGCCGGCCACCACGAGGGCGAGGAACACGAGCACGACGAGGGCGGCGAGGCGGCGGGGCATGCGACTAGTACGGCGGCGGGGCGGCGGGGGTTCTGATGGTTTCCTGAGCGGGGGGCGTCAGCCCTCCGAGCCAGTCCACCACTTGAGGCAAGAACCAAGTGGTGGACTGGCTCGGAGGGCTGACGCCCCCCGCTCAGGAAAATGGTCTTACCGCGCCTGCCGTCCCTCGGCCGCGAGCGCCTCCTCGCTCGGCTCGGTGGCCTTCGCCGGCTCGGTGCGGCGCAAGTCCTCCCAGAAGCACTTCAAGGCGATCTGCGCGCAGCGTTCTTGGAACTGCGCCGGGGTTTCCTCCAGGCCGGGGAAGCGGTCCACGAACTCGATCATTTCCAAGTATGGCCGCTCGTAAGCCCCCAGAATCCGCCGAGCCATCTTCTTCTTGTCGCCCGGCTCCATGTGGCCCAACTCGACGGCCTTGTCCACGCGCCCAGGGCGGGTGCTGATGAACTCGACACTGCCGTCGGGCAGCTTGCGCGGCTGGCCCAGCGCGGGATCCACCTTGCTAATGTCGTTAGTAGTGATGATGGTGAAAATCCCGTCGGCGCGCTCCACGCCGTCGAGGCAGTTCAGGAGGCAGTCGAACGTCAGCGGCATCAACATGCCGCTGCCGCCACGGCTGCTACTCCCGTTGCCGTCGCCGTCCTTGGGGGCGGGGGGCATCATCATCGCCATCGCGCTATTTTTGCGCGCCACGTTCTCGCGGCCGTGGAACACGTTGTCGATGTCCTCGATCAGCGCAATACACGGCACGTTCATCTGCATCTCGCTCCAGGTGCGGATGAGCTCGTGGTTGCTCATCTCGGCAAGGTTATAAACATAGATCGGCATGTTCATGTCCTCGGCGAACGCGCGCGCCAGGGCCGTTTTGCCGGTGCCGGGGGGGCCGTACAACATCCACCCGCGCTTCCAGGGGATCGCTTTTTCGCGGTACCAGTCCCGTGATTTGCGCCACAGCTCGATCTCTTTAATCAGGTCTTTGACGCGCTGCGGGAAGATCAGGTTGTCGAGCGCCTTGCCCGTACTGATGGGGCGCTTGCCGAGGTCGTTGGGGTCGTGCGCCAGCAGGCGGTAGCTCCCCTGCTGGTACCACGCGAGGCCGTTGGAGCTGGAATCGTTGTCGTCGTCGCCCTCGGTGCGCTTCGGCACGTGGTGGATCACGAAGCGGGTTTTGGTCTGCTCTTCGGCGTCCTCGGCGGCCCACGAGACGGCGTTGCGCTGCTGGCACGCCTCGCGCAAAATATCCTCGACGTTCACGGTCCCCCGGACGAACGTGATGGTCGAATACACCTTCGTGGCGTTGCTGTAACTGCTGCTGTTATTGTTACCGTTGTTCGATGTTGTTTTTTGCT